>CAMBRH010000052.1 GCA_945870115.1 Chitinophaga pinensis
GTTTTCGTCTTGCTTTTTATAGTTAGCCTAATCTAACTCCATTTGGCATTTCTCCAAAACTTGAATAATTCCAATTAACACCTGCACCTATTGTTGTTGCATATGATGGAGCGGCAGAATCAATCAAATACATTTTTTGGGCAGCGCCAATTAAATATTCATTTGCAGCAGTAAAGGTTTGCCCGAAAGAAATTCCAGTTAAAACACAAAAAGATAAAAGTAAGCTTTTTTTCATAATTTAATTTGTTTAAGATTCTTATAAATAGTTCCACAAATCTACTAAACAAAAATTAAAAACGTATGTTAAGTAATAATTAAAACATTCTTATTGTTTTGTTACCAAAGTTATTTTTAATTTTGCAAGCAAATCTTACACAAATACAAACGGATTAAAATCAAAATGGTTGGAGAAAAATTTTTTAAACGATACGCAAAACTACTATTTGTAATTTTAATTCTGATCACAATTGGCTTTGCAATCATCATTCCAAGCATTAAATTTGATTATGATTTCGAGAAATTTTTTGCAAAAGACAGCGAAGAAACAAAATATTATTTCAAACACAGAGAGACGTATCAGTCTGACAATGACTTTCTTCTCATCGCTATTGAACGTGAAAAAGGTATTTTTAACAAAAAATTCTTAAACCGTGTTGAGAGTTTAAAAGTTGAACTAGAAGAATTAAAATACGTTACTTATGCTCGTTCAATTTCTTCTGAAAAAGAATTATATTTAATCACTGGTGGAGCAATCGGCAGAAAACCTTTTTTCAGTAATGATACAAAACTTTTAAAAAATGATTCTACGAGAATTTACAATCACAAAGAATTAATCAATAATCTGGTCGCTAAAGACGGGAAGTCATTGTGTATTTTTATTAAACACGAAGATTTTTTATCGGGAAAAAAAAGCACAATCTTAAATGACCAAATTCAAGCGTTAGTTAAAAAATATTCCTTTGAAAAAGCCAGAGTTGCTGGAAGAACAATTGCACAAAAATTTTATTTAAGTAAAATGACAACTGAATTGCTCATGTTTCTTGCATTTAGTGTTGTTTTAATTATTTTATTTCTTTGGATTGCATTCAAAAGTATGTGGGGAATTTTAATTCCACAAATAGTATTAGTTATGTCGGTAATTTGGGTCTTAGGTTTTATGGTCGTTTTTAATGAACCTATAAACGTGATTTTATCAATTTTGCCTTCAATTATGTTCGTTGTCACAATGTCTTACGTAATTCATTTGGTATCACGTTATATGGATTATTTGCGCGCTGGAATGACAAAATACGATGCCATTTCAATTTCCTTAAGAGAAGTTGGATTAGCTACTTTTTTAAATTCATTTACAACAGCTGTTGGTTTTATCACTTTGGTTTTCATCAACTTACAACCAATTCAATCTTTTGGAATTGTTACAGGAATTGGTGTTACAATTGCATTTATTCTAACAATTGTTGTGCTTCCGCTTTCATTTTATGTTTTTCCTTCTCCAAAAAAAATTACTGAAACCAAAGATCCTCCCTATTGGAACAAATTTCTAAGGAAACTATTTGTGAAAATCGTTCATCAAAGAAAATTAGTAATTATTATTTTCGCCCTTTTAACGGTTGTTTTTGGCTTGTTGACTTTTAAATTGGAAGTAAATAATTACATGTTAGACGATTTAAAATCTAGCGAACCAATAAAGCAAGATTTTAATTTCTTAGACAAACATTACGGGGGAATTCGACCTTTAGAATACGCTATTCACATCAAAGGTGACAATGATTGTTGGGATTTAGAGGTTTTACAAGAATTAAATAAAATTGAAGATTATTTAGTAAATAATTACAAAGCGAAAATAAATGTTTCACTTATTACTTTTATTAAAGTCCTAAATCAATCTTCTCATTTGGGAAATCCAGAGTATTTTAAATTACCAGAAACTCAAAGGGAAATAAGAAAGTTAAAAAGACCAATCAAATTTGCTGAAAAGGGTGAATTGTTTAAAGTTGTGGTTGATTCAACTCAAAAAAACGTAAGAATAAGTGCAAACACACCAGATTGGGGTAACAAAAAAGCGACTTTAGAAAACAAAAAGTTTGAAAATTTTTTGGCAAAAAACATAAATCCCGATCTAATTTCTGTAAAATACACTGGTACAGCCTTTCTTTTAGATAAAAACATCAGTTACCTTTCTATGAATTTAGTGGAGGGAATTTTAGTTTCTGTTTCTATCATCGTTATTATGATGTTGATTATTTACAGATCTTGGAAATTAGTACTTCTGAGTGTAATACCAAACATTATTCCTTTGATTGTTTTAAGTGGAATGATGGGATTGATGCACGTTGATTTAAAGATTTCAACTTCAGTAATTTTCACAATTTCCCTCGGAATTGCATTTGATGACACCATACAGTTTTTGGCCAAATTCAAGATTGAATTAGACAAAGGAAAATCAAAAGTTTACGCAATTAAGACTGCCTATTTGGTTACTGGAAAAGGAATGATTTTATCATCCTTAATCGTATGTTCCGGATTTTTAACGCTTTTATTCTCCAGTTTTCTTGGAACATTCATGATGGGATTCATGATTAGTATCACGCTTTTTGTAGCGCTAATTGCAGATATAACTTTACTTCCAGTGTTGATTTTGGTGTTTTATAAGCCAAAGAAAAAAATTGCTGTAGAAGTTTTGAATTGAATTATAATTCAATTATAATTTAATTACATTCGGATTTTTGGTTCAAATCCAAGTTCTTAGTTTAGATTTTGCTTTGGCTTCCAAGATTTATTTACTTTTTACAAGTATCTTCAACTTAAATATTGCTAAAATTTGTTTTTGATTTTTAAGGATATAACTGAAATCAAAATGTCTAGTTACTTTAATATTTATAGCTATTACTAAGGGTTTTGACAAATGAATTTTAGTTTTAAAAAAAAATCTAAAAATAATGATTTACAAAAAAGTTGATAAGCTTTATAAAATAGCATTCCAATAATAAAAATTATAAACCGTTTTAGTTTAATGTAAAATTTAATAACTAAATGTAAATTTGCTAAAAAATTATTGAAACTATGAAAAAAATATTATTCTCATTTGCATTACTAACAGGAATTACTGTTAATGCTCAATTACCTGATGGAAGCATTGCTCCAGATTTCACATTGACAGATATCAATGGAAATAGTCACAACCTTTACACTTATCTAAATCAAGGAAAAACTGTTTTCTTGGACGTTTCTGCAACTTGGTGTGGACCATGTTGGGGCTTCCATGAATCTGGCGCACTTGATGATTTATGGGCTGCTCACGGACCAGCTGGTGGAAATGGTGTTAACGCAAATACAACTGACGATGTAATCGTTATTTTTATTGAAGGTGATGGAACAACTAACTCAGCAGATTTAAATGGAACTGGTACAAATACACAAGGGGATTGGGTAACTGGTGTTGATCATCCAATTATTGATCCGGCTGCAGCTATTATTAATGCTTTCAATGATGATTATGCTATTGGATATTTTCCTACAATTTACAAAATTTGTCCTAATAGAATAATTTCAGAACCAGGTCAAGCTACTGCAGCAGTTTTATATGCTGGTGTTGCAACTTGTCCTCCTCCAGCTTCTCAAAATGTTGATGCCAAAGCTTTATCAAATCAAGGGAATCTTCAAATTTGTGGACCTGCAAACTATACGCCTAAAGTTCAAATTCAAAACAATGGTTTATCACCATTAACTTCTGCAACTGTATCTGTTACATTAAATGGAACTGAAGTTGCAACTGGAACTTATACTGGTTCATTAGCAACTTATGGTGTTGCAACAATTACTTGTTCAGTTATCCCAAACTTCACTGGAGGAAATTTAGTAATGACTATTTCTAGTGCAAATGATGCTGATGTAACTAACAATACTTTAAGTATAACTGTTTTAGGAGCAATTGAAACGAATAATACAATTTTATTGACTGCTTTAACTGATGGTTATGCTTCTGAAACTTCTTGGAGAATCAAAAATGCTGCTGGAGGAACAGTTGCTGGAACAACAGATCCAACTTTAGCTAATAATACAACTTATAATTTTACTTATACATTAACTACTTTAGGTTGTTATACATTCTCAATTACTGATTCTTATGGTGATGGAATGACTCCAGGAACAATTAACGTTAGAGATAATGCAAGTGTAAATATTTTAAATAATGCTGACTTTGGAGCCGGAATTGATGTTCCTTTTAAAGTTATTGAAATTATTGGTGCTCAGCCAACAACACCAATAATTACTTCTAGTGTTCCTGTTGTTAATACTATTGCAAACGTTTGTCTTGGTTCTAGTGTAGTTTTAACTTCTTCAACTGCAAGTGGTAATTTATGGTCTAATGGAGCAACTACACAATCAATTACAGTTAGTACTCCTGGTACTTATTCAGTAACAGCAAATGGATTAACTTCAACTGTTGTAAATGTTGTGAATATTGCTTTACCTACTGTTAATGCAGGAGTTGACTTAAATGTTTGCGCTGGCTCAATGGTTACTTTAAATGGAGCTGGAGCTGTGACTTACTCATGGAACAATGGTATTGCAAACAATCAAGCCTTTGCAGCAAATGGTAACGTAACATATACTGTTACTGGTACTGATGCAAACGGTTGTTCAAATACAGATATGGTAACAGTAAGTACGTTTTCATGTGCAGGAATCAATGAAAATACAATTAACGCAATCACTGTTTTCCCAAATCCATCAAATGGAAACGTTTCTATCAAATCTGATGCATTAACTGAATATAACACAATTGAATTAGTCGATATCTCTGGAAGAATCTTATCTACTTGGGAAATTAACGCAACTTCAATGAATATTGAGATGAAAGAAATTGCAAATGGAAACTATACATTGGTTTTCAAAGGTGCAAACTCAATCTCTACACAAAAAATTCAAATAGCAAAGTAAATTTGAATTAAAATTTTAAATTACATTTTGGAAACCGCTTCATTTATTTGGAGCGGTTTTTTTGCATTTTAATAAACAAATTAAGTTACCTTTTTTAACTTAAAATTAAAGTAAACCGAAAAATTTTTGTCGAAATAAAAAACTTATACCTTAAAAAGGTAACAAAACGAGAATTCTAAATTGATTTTTAATCCTTAAAAAATACTAGTCAGCATCGATTCATCACTTTAAAACTAATTCAAAATATAAATTTAGTTATTTTAATTATGTCAACTTATAATTTAGATTAAATGTAACATGTTGCCTTACAGGAATAAGCAAAAGCATTTCTTGTCTGAAATGGAAAAATATTATATCAAAAACTCCTTTTTCAATGGCTTCAAACAGTTTATTTTATATTAAATAATTTATGTTTGAATCGATTTATTTCAAAAAAAAATCCCATTCAAACTGGATAACTATCTAGACTGAATGGGATTTATATAATAAAACTTTACTTAGTTCTATTTTTCTTTTGTTTTAACAAATCAAAGTTGATGTAGACTCAGCAAAGTCAAACTCACAATTCAAATTTAATTCCTTGTGCTAAAGGCAAAGTATCTGAATAGTTAATTGTGTTTGTCTGTCTTCTCATGTAAACTTTCCACGCGTCAGAACCTGATTCACGACCACCACCAGTTTCTTTTTCTCCACCAAAAGCTCCACCAATTTCAGCTCCAGAAGTACCAATGTTTACATTTGCAATTCCACAATCTGAGCCGTTATTTGAAAGGAAATATTCAGCTTCTTTTAAGTTATTTGTCATAATTGAAGAAGATAAACCTTGAGGTACCCCGTTTTGAATAGCGATAGCGTTTTCAACTCCACCAGTATACTTCAATAAATATAAAATTGGAGCGAAAGTTTCGTGTTGAACGATTTTGAATTTGTTGTCTGCTTCAGCAATTGCTGGTTTCACATAACATCCAGATTCATATCCTTCTCCTGTTAAAACACCACCTTCAACGATAATTTTTCCTCCTTCTGCAACAACTTGTTTTAATGCTTCTTCATAAGCTTGAACAGCTGCAGTGTCAATTAATGGACCAACATGATTGTTTTCATCCAATGGATTTCCAATTCTTAATTGACCATAAGCTTTCACCAAAACATCTCTAACAGAATCATAAATATCTTCATGGATTATTAATCTTCTTGTTGAAGTACAACGTTGTCCAGCAGTTCCAACAGCACCAAAAACAGCACCTGGAACAACTACTTTTAAATCTGCAGTTGGAGTAATAATGATTGCATTGTTACCACCTAATTCTAATAAAGAGCGACCTAAACGTCCACCAACAACTTCACCAACTGATTTCCCCATTCTTGTTGAACCAGTGGCAGAAATTAATGGAATTCTAGTATCAGAAGTCATTAATTTTCCAATTTCAGCATCGCCAATTACCAAACATGAAACTCCTTCTGGAACGTCGTTATCAGTAAAAACTTCTTCTGTAATTTTTTGACAAGCAATAGCTGTTAATGGCGTTTTTTCAGAAGGTTTCCAAATACAAACGTCACCACAAATCCAAGCTAAAGCTGTATTCCAATTCCAAACTGCAACTGGGAAATTAAATGCAGAAATAATTCCTACAATCCCTAAAGGATGATATTGTTCATACATTCTGTGATTTGGTCTTTCAGAATGCATTGTCAAACCATATAATTGTCTTGACAATCCTACTGCAAAATCACAAATATCAATCATTTCCTGTACCTCACCTAAGCCTTCTTGTAAAGATTTTCCCATTTCATAAGAAACAAGTTTTCCTAAAGGCTCTTTATAGTCTCTTAATTTATCTGCTAATTGACGAACAATGTCTCCTCTTTTTGGAGCTGGAATTTGTCTCCAAACTTTGTAAGCTTCTTGCGCTTTCATCACAACGGCTTCATAATCAGATTCTGAGCAAGATGAAACTGAAGCAATTAATTTTCCATCAACTGGAGAAATTGAATCAATTTTTGTTCCTCTTGTACTAAACCAATAACTTCCAGTCGAAGCTCCACGGTTTACATTTTCTATTCCTAATTGATCTAATATTTCTTGAATATCGATACCTGTTTGTGTTTCAGACATTATAATTTTTTTTAAAGTCCTGCAAAGATATAGAAATTTAAGAATAATATTATTTTTTTATTAATCTTTAACAAAAAATAGTTTCACAAACGTCTGTTTTTACTGAATAATCTCATTTATGTTGAAAATTAATTATGCGCTCACAGTAAATTTACCTGTTTTTTTAAATTTATTTTTGTATTTTTATGAAAAATTAAAACGATATCAATTTATTAGGTCTTTGGCTAAATAAAATAAAAATTTAATTCATTACTTTTGTGGGTACTTTTTTCAAAAAATTACGTTTAATTATAGACTTTCACTAAATTCAAATATGTTAAAACTTTACTATAAATCTTTACTAATATTTTTACTTTGCTCCTTTAATCCAAGTTGGAATGTATATTCTCAATTGGTTGCAAATGCAGGTAATGATGCATTTATTTGTCCGGCTGGAAATGTTCAATTAGGTTCTGCAACTCCTCATACAGGGGGAACTGGACCATATACTTATTCTTGGCTGCCTGTAACTAATTTATCTTGTACTACTTGCCCAAATCCAATTTCAACTGCTTCAGCAACAATAACATACACTCTCACAGTAACTGATGCTTCACTTCCAATTCCATTAGTTGATACTGATCAAATAACTGTAACATTTTCTCCAAATCCAACTGCATCATTTACAGCTTCTGGCGGAAACAATCAATGTGCCAATCTTCCAATTAATTTTACAAATACTTCTGTCGGAGGAACAACTTTTTCATGGAATTTCGGTGACGTAGGTTCTGGTGCGAGTAATACATCTACGCTTCAAAACCCTTCACATATTTTCACTGCAATTGGTTCTGCAACTCAAAATTTTACAGTAACATTAACTACTACAAACGCTGCTGGATGCACAGCAATAAGTTCGCAAGTTGTTACTGTCAGACAAGTTCCGGCTCCTGATTTAGTTGATCCTGTAAACGGTTTTAGAAATTGTAATGGTGCAACAGCAGCATTTAATTTAGATGTTTTTGATAATACTGCAACGTTTGGTAATTCAAATTTTGAAATTATTTGGGGTGATGGAACGGCAAATTTTACAAATGCTGCAACTGCACCTTCTCCTGTAAATCATACCTATGCAGCAACAGGTGTTTTTGACCTCATTTATATTTTAACTGGTGCGAATGGATGCCGTGATTCAACAATAATTCCAGTTGCAAACACTCAAAATCCTTCAAATGGTTTGACTTCATCAGGTAATACAACAGGTTGTACGCCGTTAAATGTATGTATACAAACAAATACAGCCGGAAATCATAGCACGACAATTTATATTGCAGATTATGGCGACGGTTCTCCATTAGATACTTTTAGCCATCCACCTCCAGCACAAATTTGCCATACCTATTTGGCATCTTCTTGTGGAGCTTTTGGAACAAATGGTTATACATTTAGTGTGCAAGCTCAAAATTTATGCAGTTCAACGCTTGCAACTATTGGAGGTATTCAAGTTTATGAACCACCAACTGCAATTATTGGGGCACCAATAACAAATGTGTGCGTTAATACACCTGTTTCCTTTGCAAACAATTCTATTTTAGGTTATAATTCTTCCTGTCAACGTTTTACTACTTTTACTTGGAATTTTGGTGATGGAAGTCCAGTTGTTACAACAAATTCTTCAACTGCTATCGGTAATTTTCATACTTATACGGTGCCTGGAATTTATAATGTTGTCTTAACAACTTCAAATACAACTTGTGGAGGAAGTGACGATACGATTCAAATTTGTGTTGAAGCTCCACCAATTCCAGATTTTTCTGTGGATGATAACATTGCTTGTATTCCTTTTGATGTTTCAACGAACGATTTATCAGTGATTGCAAATGATTGTAATACAACTCGCTCTTGGTCAACGCAATTTTTAGCAACTTCTTGTAGTCCTTTTTCTGGCACAAGCAATTTTATTAACGGAACAAATTCAACTTCAATTGAACCTGAATTTAGATTTTCAAGTCCTGGAATTTTTCAAATTCAACAAACATTATCAAATTCTTGCGGAAATTTTACTTCAACAGAACAAATTACTGCTCAAGCTCCGCCAGAAATTGGAATTAATCCTGTTTCAAGTATTTGTGGTGGACAAAGTGTATCACCAACTCCCATTCTAAATGATTGCTTGGAATCAATTGATACCTATTTATGGAGTTTTCCTGGGGCTTCAACCGTTTCTTCCAGTTTGTCAACTCCGGGAACAATTACATATCCAACAAATGGTCCTTTCACAATTACACTGAGTGCTACAAATTCTTGTGGTACTGATATTGCAACAACTTCATTAACAGTTAATGATGTTCCTCCAGTTGTAAACCCATTTACAGTTTCACCTCTTTGTGCGGGCTATGATGCAATTTTTACATCTGATTTAGTTGTTGGTGCAACTTATTCTTGGTCAGGACCAAATGGATTTACTTCTTCACAACAAAATCCAATTATAACAAATGTCGTTCCAGGAGATGCTGGATTATATTCTGTTTTTGCATCTTTTGGTTCGTGTTCTGGATTGAGTGAAAGTGTGAATCTTGTCATTTTACCAATTACAATTGTTAACGCAGGAAATGACATCGTAAATTGTATTGATGACAGCCCTTTTACAATAAATACAGCAACTCCAGCTGGTGGTGTATGGACTGGTAATGGAATTGACGCAGCAGGATTATTTAATCCAAGTTCTGCTGGTTCAGGTGTTCACACTTTGACCTATACTTTTACAGATCCAGGAACTTTATGTACTTATTCTGATTTTATTTTAGCAACTGTAAATGCTTTACCAATTGTCAATGCAGGAGTAGATGTTTCACTCTGTAATCAACCAATTGCAAATGATTTGTTTGCAATAACTCCTCTGAATGGAACTTGGTCTGGACCTGGAATTACTGATCCAGCAGGTGAGTTTACTCCAAGTGGAAATGGTGTTTTTGAAGTGTTTTATTCTTTTACAGATGGAAATGGATGTTTCAATCACGACTCAATTGATGTTACAGTAATTGATGCAACAGTTGCTGATGCAGGTTTAGATTCTACCATTTGTGAAAATGGAAGTAATGTTCAATTAACTGGAATCCCTTTGGGTGGAACGTGGACAGGAGTTGGAATTTCTGCTACAGGAGTTTATGACCCAACAATTGCTGGTACTTTCACCATGACGTACACTTTTGGAGCGGGAACATGTCAAACTATTGATGAAATGGATTTTATTGTAAATCCAGCTCCAGTTGTTGAAGCAGGAATTGATTTTACTGTTTGCTTAGATGGAGGAAATATGGACTTAAGCGCTTCCCCAACTCCAATAGGTGGAACTTGGTCAGGTACTGGAATCACCAATCCTGCTGGAACTTTTGATCCATTAATTGCTGGAAACGGTTCATTTATTTTAACTTATACTTTTACTGATCCTTTAACAAATTGTTCAAATACTGATTTTTTAACAGCAAATGTAAATGCTTTACCAATTGTTAATGCTGGAAATGATACTACTTTGTGTAATCAACCACTTCCAGTTCAATTAGTTGGTTCTCCTTTGGGAGGAGTTTGGTCTGGTTCAAATGTAACAGCAGCTGGAATTTTTACACCAAGTGGAACAGGAGTTTTTGAACTTTTTTACAGCTTTACTTTTTCTTCTTGTGATGCAACTGATAGTATGGAAGTTACTGTCGTTGATCCATCTCAAGCTAATGCAGGCTTAGATTTTGAATTGTGTTTTTCAAATACACAAACACAAATTGTTGGTCTTCCTGCAGGTGGAACATGGTCTGGAACTGGAATTGCAGGAAATGGAAATTACACACCAAATGTTCCAGGAACATATACTTTAACTTATTCATTTGGTGGAGGAAATTGTTTGACAACTGATGATGTAGAATTAATTGTTCACGATTTACCGATTGTTGATGCTGGACTTGATGACGCTTTTTGTGAGTCTGAAGCAGCAGTAAATTTTGTTGGAAATCCCGCAAACGGAACTTGGACTGGATCTGGAATTACGAATGGAATTTTTGGAACTTTTGATCCTTCAATTGCTGCAATTGGAAACAATACACTAACCTACACTTTTACTGATCCAATTACGACTTGTACAAATACGGATGATATTGTTGTATTAATTAATGCTTTACCAAATGTTAGTTTTGCATTTAATCCAATAGTTTGTTCAAATATTTCAGAAAGTTTTACAAATAATACCATTTTAGGAGATACTTATTCCTGGAATTTTGGCGATGGAACAGCATTAAATGTTAATACAAATCCAAATCATAGTTTTGCAAATACTGGATTTTTTGACATAAATTTAATTGCGACTTCAATTGATGGTTGTATCGATTCTCTTTCTCAACAAATTGAAGTGCGAGAAACTCCAACAGCTGATTTTACAGTTGCACCAGATTCCGCTTGTGGTCCATTAATAGTGAATTTTACAAACAACTCTTCTGGACTTGGAGCAATTGTTTATGCTTGGGATTTTGGAAATGGAAATACTTCAGCTCTACAAAACCCAGCCCCTGAAACCTATATTGCAGGTTTAATTCAAGATACATCTTACATTATTACCTTAGATGTTACCAATTTTTGTGGAACAGTTTCTCATTCTGATACAGTAAAAGTTATGCCTTTACCAATTGCTCGTTTTGGACCTCGATTTGACGTTGGTTGTTCACCATTTATTCTTGAATTTGCTAATAATAGTGTTGGATTACCTGATGTTTATGACTGGGATTTTGGAAATGGAACAACTTCAAATTTGAGTGATTCTTTGTTTACGCAAGTTTTTATAACTGGTTTAGAAGATACAACTTTTACCATTAGATTAATTGTCACAAATGAATGTGGAATTGATTCAGCTTTTCACACAATAACCATTTTACCACAAACTGTAAACGCATTTTTTAATACAAATATCACGGAAGGTTGTGCGCCTCTAACAGTTAATTTTACAAATTTATCAAATGGAGGTTTGCAATATGCTTGGGATTTTGATGATTTGAATTTTGCAAATACTGCAGATGCAACAAATACATATACTCAAGCTGGAACATACACTGTTCAGATGATTGTGAACAATGATTGCAGTGTTGATACTTCTTATGCAACGATAGAAGTGCATCCAACGCCAGACATTGATTTCAGTTTTGCACCAAGTAGTTCCTGTGTTGGCGATTCGATTCAGTTTACAAATTTATCAACAAACATAGCTGGAATAACTTATGACTTTGGAGATTTAAGTTTTTCTAATTTATCAAATCCGACACATGCATATGCTTCAAGCGGAACATTCCAAGTAACCCTTTCAGGGTCCAGCACACTTTATGCCTGTCAGGCGAGTATCACGAAACCGGTTGATATTTCTTTAACACCAATTGCAGGTTTCAACATGAATGTTTCAGATGTCTGTGATCCAGCGCAAATTACTTTTACAAATACAAGTCAATCGTTTAATTTTATCACTTGGGATTTTGATGATGGAAATGTTTCTTCCTTACCTAATCCAACTCATACTTACACTAGTCCTGGTATTTATGACATAAAAGTTGTTGTTCAAAATGCGGCCGGTTGTTTCGATTCGATAACACAGCAAGTTGAAATTTTCCCAACGCCAGTCGCGGACTTTAATCTGACAGTTGTAGATTCTTGTCATGTTCCAGTAATTGTAAATGTTCAAAATAATTCAACGGGAGGAACATCTTACGATTGGGATTTTGGTAATGCAACAAGTTCCACTTTAACAAATCCAATCATAACTTACCCAAATCCTGGGATTTATGATGTAAAATTAATTGTTTCAAACCAATTTGGATGTGAGGACTCTTTAACGAAAATTGTCAATATAGATAATATTCCAGTAGCATCTTTTACCATTCCGCCTTACGACACTTGTTTTCCAAGTATTGTTGTTTTTAATAATACGAGTATAAATTATTCCATTATTAATTGGAGTTTTGGAGATGGAAATGTTTCAAACAACGTTAATCCAAGTAATTTTTACTTAAATCCAGGGGATTATTTTGTTAAAGTTGTTGTTGAAAATAACAATAGTTGTAAAGATTCTGCAACACAAATGGTTCGTGTATACCCTGTTCCAACAGCAGATTTTTTAGTTATTAATGCTGATTCATGTAAATTGCCAGCTCAAGTTTTAACTAGCAATACTTCATTAGGTTCAACAAATTATTTCTGGAATTTTGGCAATGGATTTACTTCTAATACAACAAATTCAAATTCGTTTTATAACGCACCTGGAACTTATTTCATCAAACTTGTAGCGACCAATCAATATGGTTGTCAAGATTCAATTATAAAAGATGTAACGATTTATGAACCACCAACGGCAAATTTCATCGTTTCTGATCAAAGTATGTGTGTTGGCGATGACTTTTTTGCCACATCACTCAGTTTGCAAACAGATTCCGTGAGGTGGTTTATGGGTGATGGAATTGAATACACTAACAATGTGGTGAATCACAGTTATGAAAATGCAGGCGATTATTTTATTGCTTTAGTTGCTTATGGTCAAGGAACATGCAGTGATACGATGTTTGCTTCGATTCCAGTAACGGTAAATGTAACTCCAACAGCTAATTTTTCTTATGTCAATCGTGAAGAAGAAAACTTAGTAAATGGAACAATTGATTTTTCAAATCTATCTGCTTTTGCTAATAGTTATTTGTGGTATTTGGAAGGAGATTCAACTTCAACCAAGGTAAATCCAACTTATGAATACAATTATTTTGGAGATATTCAAGTAACATTAATTGCATTTAACGATAACGGTTGTGTGGATTCAATCACCAAGACAGTCGCTATTGACTATTACAAGGGACTTTTTGTTCCTAACGCTTTGTATCCAAATCATCCAAGTTTTGAAGTATCACACTTTCTTCCAAAAGGAGTTGGACTATATTCATATCATATTTTTATTTACGACGATTGGGGTAATTTAATTTGGGAATCGACCGCTTTAGATGCAGTTGGAAGACCAACAGAATCTTGGGATGGAACATTTAATGGAGTTCCTGTTCAACAAGATGCTTATGTGTGGAAAGTAGATGCAACTTATTTAACCACAGGACTTTGGGAAGGTAAAGAATACCCAAATGAAAGAAAAATCTTTAAAAAATCAGGAACCGTAACAGTAATCAGATGATGAAAAAATATACACTACAATTAAGTTTATTTGTTTGTCTATTAATTACGACAACAAATTTAACCGCACAAGATCCTAACTTTTCCATGTTTTATAATAATCCAACGTATTATAACCCTGGAATGACAGCTATTGGAAATGGTTTTACATTCAGAACAAATGCCAGAAGTTTATGGACTCCAATTCCAAGTAAATTTAATACGGTTTCTGTTTCTTTAGAAGCAGAAGCAGTTAATAAAATTGGTTTTGGTTTGCAAGCGTATTCAGATGTTGCAGGCGAAGGTTCACTCAGAACAACGGGTGCAAATCTTGCATATATGTATCGGCCATTGGAATCAAAAAACGCCTTGTTACAAATTGGTTTTTCAGGTGGATTAGTTAATAAGTATATTGACTGGAGTAAATTAACTTTTTCAGATCAGCTGGATGAAGTCCACGGAAATGTGCGTGAATCAGCTTTTGCAAGTCCAAATTTTAGAAATGTTTCTTATGCTGATTTTGCTGCTGGATTAGCTTTCAAATTCAACCGTCAAAAGAAAAAATCTGGTGGAATGAAACGCAAAATCACTGGAACTTTTGGTGCAGGATTTCATCATTTAACACAACCAAAAGATGCTTTTTTAGGTGACAAAGAACGCTTGCCAATAAAAAGTGTTGGACACGGAACAATCAGTTTTTTGATTGATAATGTGATTTTTTCACCAGCGTTTATTTATGAAAGACAAAACCAATTTCAGACATTTACACTTGGAATGAATATCATAAAAAAACCATTTTATGCAGGAATTTGGTTCAGAAATAGAAGTTAT
>CAMBRH010000053.1 GCA_945870115.1 Chitinophaga pinensis
TTAAAAAATTCAAACCTCCTAAACTTGTTGGAAACCAAATTTTACCGTTATTATCTTTATACATTGAACGACAAATTCCATTAGATATAGTCGTTTTTGCTTCCAAAGGATTATGTTCAAAAGACTGAAAATTACCTTTATTTCTATCATAAAGTAAAATTCCACCTTTGGTGGCAATAAAGTATAAATTTTCCTTCCAATGAAGAATCGAATATGTTAATTCAAAGTTTGATTGATTTACAAGACCTTTGTATTTTATTTTTTCAAAACTATAAGCAAAGGCTGATTGGATTTTCAAAATGTACAAACCTTCCGTTGTTCCAACTAAAACTTCATTTTTATCAATAACTAAAATTGATAATATCAAAGATTCATTCTTTCCAACAGTTGAACTGGCTTTTTTTCGTAAAAATTGATCGAATTTTCCCGTAATTAGGTTTTTCCTAGAAATAGCATTGTCTGTTCCAATAAAAACATAATTCCCACTTTTATCTTCTGAAAAACACCAAACACTAGGTGAGGGAATTCCTTTCGTTAAATCACCGCTAGGTTCAACGCTTAAAAAGCCTTTATTGAAAGGATTAAAACTTCCTACCCCTCGTTCCGTTGCAACCCAAAAAGTTCCTGTTTTATCTTTAAAAATTTTATTGACAGAATTAAATAAAAGTGCATTTTTTTGAAAAATATCTTGTGTATTTTGCGCAAATTTTGAGATTTTATTTTTGTCAAAAATTGTGATTAGTCCATGAGCTTTTGTTGTAATAAAAAACTGATTTTCATTTTGAACATAAATATCCAACACGTCAATTAATCCATATTCTTTTTCAATTTTTGATAAATAGGGGCTTGTTTTTTTGGAATTGCTATCAAATTGATATAAGCCTTGGTTTGAACCAAGTAACCATAAATTAGTGTTTTTTTGTTCAATGGTATTAATTCTTACGTAAACCTTTTCTTTACCTAAAACTTTTACATCTGAAACTTTTTTAGTTGAAATATTTAGAAGGTATAAACCTTTGTCTTCAGTACTTACAAAAAGCGTTTTTTCATTTAAAAATTTCAGAAAAAGAATTTTATTCGATGGAATTTTTGAAATAAAGAAGTTGAATTTATGGTTCTTTTTGTTAAAAACACACAATCCATTTGAACTCGTTCCAAACCATAAATTACCTTTATTGTCCTCAGTAATGGTTTCAATTTGTAAGGCAAAACCACCCTGCAGTTGAAAAGTTCTAAATTTTTCTGTCTGCGGATTGTAATTTGTAAGTCCATTCGAAGTTCCAAACCACAAATTTCCATCACTTGATTTGAAAGATTTTTTTATGTAAGAATTTTCAATTCCTTCGGTATTATCAGCGGTAAAATTTTCAAATGTTTGTCCGTCAAAACGATTTAAACCATCCTGTGTTCCAAACCAAAGTCCACCATATTTATCTTGCTCAATTGAGGTTACTGAACTTTGTGAAAGGCCATCAATAATAGAATAATTTTTAAAACGATACGTACTTTGCCCGAAACTTATTAAAAAGTTTAAGATAAATACAGCACATATTATTTTTTTCATTCTTACATTTTAAGCTGGTTGACTTGCTGATTTAGCACTCAAGTTAACGGCAGCCTCCAAATCTCTATCAAACATATACATTCCACCTTTGTCACCTCCAATTAAACGTAATTTATCTAAAATTGAACGAGCCAAAGCTTCTTCTTCAAGTTGCTCAGAAACATACCACTGCACAAAATTGTGCGTTGTGTAGTCTTTCTCTTGCAGACAAATATCTACTAAATTATTGATACTAGCAGTAACTGCTAATTCATGTTCTAGTAATAATTCAAAAACACGTTCTAAATTATCAAACTCAACAGGAGGTTGCGCAATTCCAGGAATGACAGCTTTTCCACCGCGTTCGTTAATAAATTTTATCAATTTCAACATGTGAAAACGTTCCTCGTCAGAGTGCGTATAAAGAAACTTAGACGTTCCATTAAGTCCATTGTTTTCAGACCAAGAAGCCATTGCTAAATAAAATTGTGATGATGAACTTTCTTTTATTACTTGTTCATTAAGTGCTTTTTCAACGCGAGGATTCATAAAATTTTTTTATTTTTTGTAAAGTTAATAAATCTAATTTTATAACAAAGATTTTTCGGGAAGAATTTTTTCTCTTAGACATTAGGAGGTTAGGATATTAGGATTTTAAGACATAAGAGCAAAATTTAAAGTCTTAAAGTCCTAATATCTTGTTGTCTTAATGTCTAATCTATTTGTAAAAATTCATTTCATCAACGTACTTAAAAACGGGTTCTGAAAGTAAATACCTTACATCTTTTCCATTTTTAATTGCTTCACGGATAAAGCTTGATGAAATTTTCATTAATGGCGTATCCTCACAAAGGTGAATATTAGGGTGGTTTTTAATAAACTCATTTGGTAAGACTAAATCTTCAATAGTTTCTTGCTGCGTTAAATTGCGTGGAAAAACAAAAATTTTATGGTTTTTCAAAATATATTCAAAATTGAACCATTTGTGAAAATTCCTTAAATTATCTTCACCTAAGATCAAAGAAAAAGTGTCATTTGGATATTTTTCTTTAATATGGGCCAAGGTATTTACAGTGTAACTAGGCTTTGTCAAAGAAAATTCAATGTCAGATGCTTTTAATTTTGGATTATCTTCGACGGCAATTTTTACTAAATTCAAACGATGAAAGTCAGCCAAAAGTGTATTTTTTGCTTTAAGCGGATTTTGAGGAGAAACAATTAACCAAATTTGATCCAATTCTTTTTCTTGCGCAAGGTGATTCGCTATAATTAAATGTCCAACATGAATTGGATTAAATGTCCCGAAATAAAGACCTATGTTCATTTTGTTAAAAACTTTTCAACTAAATCAATCGCTTCCTTGCAAGCTACCTCCAAGTTTTCATTTACCAAAATTACGTCAAATTCAGATGCTTTACTCATTTCATCTTTTGCCTTTCCAATTCGTATAGCGATTTTTTCTTCTGTTTCTGTGCTTCGAAATCGCAACCTTTTTTCTAATTCTTCAATTGACGGAGCTTGCACAAAAATTGCTAAAGCTTGGTCTTTAAATTGCTTTTTTAAATTCAATCCTCCAATTACATCAACATCAAAAATGACCGTTTTTCCTGCATTCCAAATACGTTGAATTTCAGATTTTAAGGTTCCATAATAATTATCTTTGTAAACTTCTTCCCACTCAACAAATTCGTTATTTTTAATTTTATTGGTGAAATCCGTCAAGGAGAAAAATTTGTAATCTACTCCATCTTCTTCATTTCTACGAGGATATCGACTGCATGCGGAAATTGAAAATTCTAAATTTGAATTGTGCTCCAATAAATATTTTACAATCGTTGTTTTTCCTGCACCAGATGGCGCTGAAAAAATAATGCATTTTCCTGTTTTATTTTCGTTAAAACTATCTAAATCGCTCATAATAAAATTTATATAAAATATTTTTTATAAAGTATTTAAAATTTGTTCTTTGATTTTTTCCAAATTATCCTTCATATTCACAACAATTTTTTGCATTTCAGCATGGTTAGACTTACTTCCTAAGGTATTTATTTCTCTGCCAATTTCTTGCGTAATAAAACCTAATTTTCTACCAGAAGCCTGAATTTGCATTGTTTCTAAAAAATAATCTAAATGATTTGTCAACCTCATTTTTTCTTCAGAAACATCTAATTTCTCCAAATAATAAATCAATTCTTGCTGCAAACGACTTTCATCAATCGTTGTATTTTCTAATTCTTCTAAACCTTTTCTAATTTTTTCTTTTACAGTTTCAATTCTCAAGGCTTCGAAAGGTTCAACGGCAAGCAATAGTAAGCGAATATCTTCAATTTTTTCTGAATATTCTTTTTCAAGTGCCAATCCTTCTTGTTTTCTGAATTCATTTAAGTTTTCGCAGGCAAGTTGAATTAAATTCATTAAAAATGAAATTTCTTCTTCTGTTATTTCCTCCGTTGTTTGAGTGAAAATATCCGGCATTTTTAGAATTAAAGAAATATAATCTACTGCAGAATTTGCAGTTAAATCATTCAATTTTTTTAAATCGTTATAATAAACTTGAGCTAATTCTTTATTAATCTCGACATTCTTTGAGTTCACTGAATTTTCAATTGAAACAGAAACATCGATTTTTCCTCTTTCCAATTGTTCTCCAATTAATTTTCGGATAATTAACTCTTTATCTCTATAAGCATTCGGTGTTTTCACATATAAATCTAAAGATTTACTGTTTAATGATCTAAGTTCAACAGAAACAGTTTTCCCATTAAAAACACCAGAAGATTTTCCATAACCTGTCATTGAATGCACCATGTTTTCTTTATTTTTATTCAAAATTCTTGAATTATTTTTTCACAAAAGTAAGTTTTTATTTGAACAATTATTTGAAATAGTTTGTTAAATCGTTTTAGTACAATAGTTAGACATGTATAAAAATATAAAAAAACTTTAATTATATTTTGATTTTCATTAAGTTTTAATTTATCTTTGTACAATTACTTATGATTTAATGTTATAAAAACAAAATTAATTATGAAAAAAAGTTATTTATTAATTTTAGGTTTGAGCTTTTCAGCAATTACTTTCGCACAGAAAAAAATTGTTGATAGATCACCTAATGAAACAGGTTTAAGTGTTGATAATTCTGTTAAAATAAAAGGTAATCAAAATAGTATTTCAAGCAAAACTGCGGGAGATGTTCTTTATTCTGAAACTTTTAATGGCACTATTGGGAATTGGACAGTTTCTGATGCAGATGGTGCAGTGTGGATGTTTGATACTGATGGACCAGATGGTCAATATTCCTCAACATCAAATGCGGATATTTTAACTTCTTCAACTGCTGCAAACGGTTTTATGATTTTTGATGCAGATTTATCTAATACGCCAGGAACAGCGGCTACTTTTGTTGACAGAGTCGGTAGTTTAGTGTCTCCAGTTATTGATATGTCTGGTCAAACATCTTTAACAATCAAATTTGAGCACGCTTATAGAACTTGTTGTTCTGCATCTTTTACTCCAAAAGTTGAAGTTTCAACTGATGGTTTTGCAAATTTTGTAACATACGATGTTACAGCAACTGGATTTGGAGTTAATGACTTTACTGGTACAGTAGTAAAAGAATTAAATATTAATAATTTTTTGGCTGCAGCTACAAATTTACAAAATTTTCAATTTAGATTTAATTTTGACGGTATTGCTGGAGCTACTTCTCATTATTTTTGGCAAGTTGATGATATTTCGATAATAATTCCAAATGATTATAGTTTGGTTTCAATTTTACCAATTTGGGGTACAACTGGAGCTTGGTTGGAGAGATTACCATACTCGATGAGTCCTTCTACTCAAGTTGCTCCAATTGATTTTTCAATGTTAGTTGAAAACATAGGAGTTGTTACTCAGTCTGATGTTGTTTTAAATACAAATATTCCTGAAGGTGCTTTCACAAATGTTGGTGATTTAAAAGTTGTAGTTTCAGGAACAATTGATACTTTAAATGCATCAGCTTCTTTTACACCTTCAAATTCTTTAAATCAATATAATCCTGTTTTCAATGCATCTTCTTCAAATATTGATGTTGATCCACTAGATAATTTTTATGTTGGAATTCCATTTGAAGTTACAAATGAAGTTTATGCAAGAGATATGAGAGTAATTGATGGAAGTCAATCAAATACAGGTCAAGCCTATGAAGCTGGAAATATTTTTGATTTATTTGCTGATGCACAAATTAGTTCTGGTTCAATGTACATATCTTCTACAACAAATGTTGGTTCTGTAGTTTATTTACGTCTTTATACTATTGATCCTACAACTGGTGATTTTATTTTTGCTGATGAATCTTTGCCATACACAATTACTGCAACAGACATTAGTACAATGCTTACATTAAACTTACAAAATACTGTTAATTTAACTGCTAATACTTCTTATCTTCTTGTAGGTGGAACTTTAGGAGATGGTGGCGCAACTAATGATTTAAGAATTGGTACTTCTGGTACTTCTGCTCCTCAAACTTCATTTTTCTTAGATGAAGCTGGAACTTGGTTTTATACAACTAATACTCCAATGGTAAGAATGCACTTGATTTCACCAGTATCTATTACATCGTCAAACCCTAGTTATACATTTTGTCCAGGTGGATCTGTAGATTTAACTTCTTCTAGTGCAACTGGAAATGTTTGGTCACCAGGTGGAGAAACTACGCAATCTATCACTGTTACAACTCCAGGGATATATTCAGTAACTGCAAATGGATTTACATCTCCAAGTGTAAATCTATCGTTACAAACAATCAATGATGCAGTTACACTAACAGGAGCAACCCTATTTTCAGCTGAATTAAACGGAAATGCTACTTATCAATGGTTTAATTGTACTACTTCTCAAAATGTAGGTGGTGCAACATCTCAATCATTTAGTCCTTCAACTGATGGTGATTATTCAGTAATTGTAACATTAAATGGTTGTTCTGTAACATCTTCATGTATTTCTTATATTGCTCCACCAGTTGTAACATCAAGTGATGCAAATAATATATTATGTAATAATGAAACTGTTACATTAACTTCAACAATAGTAAATGGAAATATTTGGTCACCAGGTGGAGAAACTACTCAATCTATAACTGTTTCAGCAGCAAATACTTATTTTGTTACTAATAGTGGAATAGTTTCAAATTCTATTACAATTCAAACTCCAGTAATTAATGCGGCTACAACATTAAACGGTTCAACTATTACAGCAACTCAAGCTTCAGGTGCATCTTATCAATGGATTGATTGTGCAACTTCTTCTGCAATAATTGGTGAAACTTCTCAAAGTTATACTCCTTTAATTGATGGTGATTATTTAGTACAAATTTCTTTAAGCACTTGTCAATCTTCATCAACGTGCACAAACGTTATTTTACCATTAGCTATTTCATCTAATGATGTTGATAACACAATTTGTGCAAATGGTTCTGTTGTTCTTACTTCATCTAAAGCTACTGGTAACAGTTGGTCACCAAATGGAGAAACTACACAGTCAATTACAGTTTCAACTGCGGGAGATTATTCTGTTACAGTAAATGGAGTTACTTCAAATATTATAACTGTTTCAGTTACAGCAATTACTAATACAGTTGTACAAAATGGAAATGTGCTTTCTACAGTAAATACGCCAGGACTTGGTTTTCAATGGGTAACTTGTCCAGCAATGACAAATGTTATTGGACAATCATTTGCGACTTTCACTCCAGCTGTTGATGGAAGTTATGCATTAATCACAACCTTAGATGGTTGTTCATCAACTTCTTCATGTTTCACTATTGCTGGTGTTGGTCTTAACGAAAACGAAGCATTCTCTTCTTTCTCTGTTTACCCAAATCCAGCTGCTGACAACATTGCAATTGATTTCTCTTTAAGAGCTGAATCTGCTGTTAATGTTTCAATTACAGATTTATCTGGTAAAGTTGTTTACACTTCTAATTTAGGAAACAAAACTGCTGGTGCTAGTTCATTAAACATAAATACTGCTGCTTTTGCAAACGGAATTTATGTTGTTAATGTTCTTACAAACAACGGAATTGCTACTGAAAAATTAGTAATCAGAAAATAATTCAAGGTCTGTTTGGTTCTTAATAAGACCATTCAAACTAAATAAAATTAAAACCATTCGTTTCGGCGGATGGTTTTTTTGTTTTAAATAATTACTTTTATAGCATGAAATAGGAATACAAAATAAATCCGCGTAAGCACCGATGAAATTATATGACAACCTACGGAGTAAGCAGCGAAGCTAATTCCATATGGCAATTAAAAAACAACTTATTTACATATGAAAGTTTTGATCCTTCGTTTTAGTTCCATTGGAGACATCGTTTTGACAACTCCAATTATTCGCTGTTTGAAAAATCAAATTGAAGGAATTGAAATACATTATTTGGTGAAATCAAAATTCAAAACAATTTTAGACAATAATCCAAATATTGATAAAATTCATTCTTTTGAAAAAAGCACGAAAGAAGTTTTGACCAAACTAAAAGAGGAAAACTTTGATTGTGTTATTGATTTACATAATAACATCAGAACATTAGCTTTAAAATTAAAGTTGAACAAAAAAAGTTATTCTTTTCCAAAATTGAATTTTAAAAAATGGCTTTTAGTTCATTTAAAAAAGAACAAAATGCCAGATTTGCACATTGTTGATCGTTATTTTGAGGCTGTGAAGTTTTTAAACATTCAAAATGATTTACAAAATTGTGATTATTTTATTCCTAAAAATGCAGAAATTGAAATTAATAAATCCTTTGGTTTTGAAGAATTTATTGCAATAGCTATTGGAGCCCAATTTACTACAAAAAGATTGCCCTTAGAAAAATTAATTTTGATTATCGAAAAAATTAATCATCCTATAATTCTATTAGGTGATTCAAATGATGCTTTTGTTGCTGAAAAAATTTGCGCTAATTTTCCAAATAAATTAATCGAAAATGCCTGTGGTAAATATTCGTTAAATCAATCAGCAAGTATTGTGAAACAAGCACAAGTACTTTTAACACATGATACTGGTTTGATGCACATTGCTAGTTCATTTAATCAAAAAATAGTTAGTGTTTGGGGGAATACAGTTCCTGAATTGGGAATGTATCCTTATATGCCAAAAAACAGAGAAAATTATTCCATACATCAAGTTGCAAATTTATCGTGTAGACCATGTTCTAAGATCGGATTTAAATCTTGCCCAAAAAAACATTTCTCTTGCATGAATTTGCAAGATGAAACAAAAATTGCACGAGATATTTTGGAAAAATTTTAATTAAAAATTAACCCAAAAACAGGGCTTTCAATTCCGTAGCATCATGTGGATTCATTTTTCCAGCTAAAATCAAACTCAATTGTTTTCTTCTTAAAGCTCCTTCATAACGATCAATTTCTTCTGGTGTTTCTGGAGCTAATTCTGGAACTTGAATTGGTCCGCCATTTTGATCAACTGCTACAAAAGTGTAAATTGCTTCATTACTTTTGCGCATTTTACCATTTACTGGATCTTCCACAAAAACATCAACAAAAACCTCCATAGAAGAATTAAATGCTCTTGAAACTTTAGCTTCTAAAGTAACAATGGAGGAGTGTAAAATTGGCTCTTTGAAAGAAACATTATTTACTGAAGCTGTTACTACAACTCTTCTACAATGACGGTGTGCAGAAACACTTGCAATCACATCCATCCAAGCCAAAAGTTGACCTCCAAAAAGATTTCCAAGGGTATTAGTGTCGTTTGGTAATACAACCTTAGTAGTAATAGCTAGGGTTTCTGATGCTTTTTTTGCTAACATGTTTTTTTTGTAAAATTACTTATTTCAAATTTGAAAAGCACGAAATTTTTAATCTTTTTTATTTACAACATGAAAACACGCTTGACGGTATTCATAGGTTACAAAACATCTGTCTTTTTCACGTAATTCTGATAATGTTTCAGCCAAAATTTCTTTCAAATAATCAATTTCTACCTGAGAAAATGTTTTTGAAACTCCAAATTCTGGAATAAATTCATTGTGTGCAAGATCAAAAGTCGTTCCGTGTAAATGTGAACTAATTCGAAGTGAATTTCTATTTCGTTTCATCAAACGTTTAATGGTTTTTTCTGTTCTTAAAAGTGAAGTAACCAAAATTCGACTATTTCTAAGGCTTGTATTTACTAATTTATCCTGAAAAAGAATTCCAATATCATCCAATAAAATTTTTGCATCTTTGGTTAAAAAAGCATAACTGTGAAAAAGTGAATCAACAACATAAACGCTTGAACTATCAACCAAAATTAATTTTTTTTCTAGGAAATATGGTCTGATTTCTTCTTTATTTTTGATAACATCACCAAATTTTTGGTATGCAGAATTCCAGATATAATCAAAATAACGGTCGTTTAGCTTTGGTGAAAGAGATTCATATTCACTGCATTTTTCTCCCATTCCTTTAAAAGGAGAATTTTTCACTTTAAAAAAAGAAAAGTACTTTCCTGCATGTTCCTCCATGAAAGTTGGATGCGTATAAAAAGCAGTAATTAAACCAAAAACACCTATTAAAAATAGGAAAATAGTGAATTTAATTATTTTCTTGATTCTTTTCAATGCGATGAGATTAACTTAAAGACAAAAGACTTTGTTTCTAATTGAATCAAAGTCTTTTACTTCGCCTTAGCGAACGGTCTAATGTCATGAAGTCTTGAGTCTTTTAGATGATTAACATTGCGTCACCGTAAGAATAAAATTTATATTTTTCTTTAATCGCTGTTTTGTATGCATCAACCATTAAGTCATGTCCACAAAAAGCAGAAATCATCATCAATAATGTTGAAAGTGGTGTGTGAAAATTTGTCACTAAACTATCAGCTATCGAAAAATCATAAGGAGGATAAATGAATTTATTTGTCCAACCATCAAAGGTTTTCAACATACCATCCGTAGAAACAGAAGTTTCAATTGCACGCATTGAAGTTGTACCAATTGCACAAACTCTTTTCTTAGCTCTTTTTGCTTTGTTAACGATTTCAACACATTTTGCATCAATATGAATTTCTTCAGAATCCATTTTGTGTTTCGTTAAATCTTCTACTTCAACTGTCCTAAAAGTTCCCAAACCAGTATGAAGTGTAACTTCAGCAAGATTTACCCCTTTTAATTCCAATCTCTTCAACAATTCTCTTGAGAAATGTAAACCAGCAGTTGGCGCTGCAACAGCTCCTTCAACTTTAGCATAGATTGTTTGGTATCGTTCTTCGTCAGATGCTTCAACTTCTCTTTTGATGTATTTTGGAAGTGGCGTTTCACCTAATTCAGTGATTTTCGCTTTGAATTGATCATAAGTACCATCAAAAAGGAAACGCAAAGTTCTACCTCTAGAAGTTGTATTGTCAATAACTTCAGCAACTAATGAATCATCATCACCGAAATATAATTTATTTCCGATTCTGATTTTTCTCGCAGGATCAACTAAAACATCCCACAATAAGCTTTCACGATTTAATTCTCTTAAAAGAAAAACTTCGATTTTTGCACCTGTTTTCTCTTTATTTCCATACATTCTTGCATGAAAAACTTTGGTGTTGTTCATAATCATACAATCACCTTCAGAGAAATAATTAATTATGTCTTTGAATAATTTATGTTCTATTTTTCCAGTTTTACGGTGAATAACCATTAATTTTGCTTCATCACGGTTATCATGTGGATATTCAGCAATTAATTCATCTGGTAAATCAAAGTCAAACTCTGAAAGTTTCATTTTACTCATAAGTCAAAAATTTTTTATAAAAGATTGCAAAATTACAAAAAAAGTTGGTTTAATTTTATATAAATTAAGGAAAGAAGTTAATTAGCGTTAATTTTCTCAATACAAGCTTCAACAGTTAAAGCGTTTTCAATTGAAAAATCGCCTGACTTGGTTCTTCTCAAAGCAATTAATGTTCCACCGGACTTTAATTTTTGTCCAAAATCATGCGCGATGGAACGAATGTAAGTTCCTTTTGAACACACAATTTCAAAATCAACTTCTGGAAAGCGATCACTGTTAATTTTGAAATCTTTAACTGTAATCGTGTTTGCTTTTAAAACGACTTCTTTTCCAGCGCGAGCTAAATCGTAGGCGCGTTTTCCGTCAACTTGCTTAGCAGAAAAAATCGGTGGAACCTGTTGAATTTCTCCTAAAAAAGTTGAGCGAACTTCTTCCATTAATTCTTTGGTAATGTGCTCAGTCGGAAATTCTTCGTTATATTCTGATTCTAAATCGTAAGAAGGAGTTGTTTTTCCAATTAAAATAGTTCCTGTATAGGTTTTTTCTTCCGCTTGAATTGAATCAATAATTTTAGTGTTTTTTCCAGTGCAAATAATCAAAAGTCCTGTTGCCAAAGGATCTAAAGTTCCTGCGTGTCCAACTTTAATTTTTTTTACTCCTAACTTTTGCTTGATATTCCAACGGATTTTATTCACCACATCAAATGAAGTCCAAGTTAATGGTTTGTCGATTAAAATTATTTCTCCTTCTTGAAAGTTCATGATGTAAATTTAAATTGCGTCTTTTTTGTATTTTATTTTTTTGTAAATGGCATTGGCTTGAAGAGAAACTATGACAATTAAACTCATTGAAACAAGCTGAACACAAATATATACAACAGTTTGCGCAAATGGCATTTTAGGTCCTAAAATAAAAAAATTGGAGAAAGTAGGAAGAATAGATGCAAAAATGGTGTATGTTAACAAGCAAACAGAAAAAATATAAAATGAAAACGATTTTTTTAATATCGCAACTATCCCAATACATCCAAATAACATAAAGTTCAAACTTGAAATTACCGCTGCAATTGAAGGCATAACTTTAAAATCTCCTAATTTAAAAAGGAAAAATAAATTAACTAACATTGCTAAAATAACAAAAAGGAAAACAAATCCCTCCTTATAAAGTTTTAATTTTTCACTTAATTTATCCTTTTTTAAAAAATAAATGGGTTCATCTTTATTAATATAATTTAAATTAAAATAAAGGTATATAAACATAAAAAGCCATAAAATATTACTTCCAATAAGTACCCAAATGTTAGATTTGTGGACGCTTTCCCCTAAAAGTACTCTGTCATAATTATCTAGTAAGTAATAACTTAGAGTTCCAAAAATGCTTGCTAAAAAAATCGAAGAGAAAAAACAAAAAAATATAAAATTAACTTTTCGCTTAAATACAATTTTTAATAATAGAATAATGAAAAAAATAATAACACTTAAAACTCTATAAATTACAATACTAAAAAAGTTGATATTTGATTTATTCGAATAAATAATATCATAATAAATTAAAAATGCATTCGAAATAATTACGAGAATCGTTACTATTATCGCAGCTTTCGTAAATCGATCCAAGTTAATTATTTTATTATTCAGAAATGAATACTGCTACCTCATCGAAAAATAAGCAATCAAAATAATTCCAGCGATGATTCTATACCAACCCCAAACTTTGAAACCATATTTTTGAAGAATTCCGATGAAAAATTTGATGGCGATAATTGCCACAACAAAAGCAATTGCATTTCCAATGATAAAATTCATCGTATTTGCTGAATTAGCAAAAATCATTTCGTAGCCTTTTTGTTCTATTCCTTTGTGAGTCCAATCTTTTACAAAAACGGAATAAGTAGTCACCGCTAACATTGTTGGTACGGCTAAGAAAAATGAAAATTCTGCTGCCATTTTTCGAGTTAAACCTTGTTGCATACCTCCAATGATTGAAGCAGCTGAACGAGAAGTTCCAGGCATCATTGCCAAACATTGCCAAAAACCGATGATTAATGCTTTTGTTAAGGAAATGTTTTCTTCTTTCTCGATTTTATTTCTATTGGCCGTTTTGCTAAATAATTTATCAATGAAAAGTAAAATTATTCCTCCAACAATCAACATAATTGCAATGGAAATCGTTTCTCCCATTATTGCTTCGATTGCATCGTCAAACAAAAGTCCTAAAACCAATGCTGGAATTACTGCTACAATTAATTTAATGTAAAACCCAATATTTTTGAAATCGAAAAACTTTTTCCAATATAAGGCTACAACTGCTAAAATTGCGCCAAATTGGATTGAAACTTGAAACATTTTTACAAATTCATCGTCTTGAATTCCGAAAATTGAACTTGTGAAAATCATGTGTGCCGTCGAAGAAACAGGTAAATATTCTGTTAATCCTTCGATTATTGCGATAATAATTGCTTGAAAAGAATCCACTTATTTGAGTTATGAATGTTGAGGTATGAGTTATGAATGAATTATGGAGTTGATATTAAATAATTCAACATTCATAACTCATAATTCATAATTATTTTTTAGGTTTTTTCATGATTGCATAAATCATAACGATGTATCCTGCAATAATTAAAATTGGAGAAACAGTTAAACGAACTGGGCTGAACAACTCATCCGCATCAAATTTTGTTGGATCGTCAGAACCTCCTCCGATCATTAACATAAATCCTACAACGTTGATAATCAAACCGATGATTAACCATTTATAATTTTCTTTTTGAAAAGCGAACATGTTTTTTTTATTTAGATAGCAAATATAGGGAAAATTAATATAAATCGTCCAATTTCATTCGCAAATATTTGTTAAGAGCAAACCACGTTGAAACAAAACTGATTACGATCCCCAAACTTAAAATAGATGAAAACAACAAAATAAAAGTTTGAAATTCAAATGGAATTTCGATTGTTTCCAAGATATTATTTAAGGCATAAAACAAAGTCATCAACAAAGCCATTCCAATTATTGCAGAAACTGCGCCTTGAAAAATCGATTGAATTAAAAATGGTCGGCGGATAAATTTTGATGTTGCACCAACCAATTGCATTGTTTTTATCGTAAAACGTTTTGAATATAAAGACAAGCGAATCGTATTGTTAATCATCGCAACTGCAACAATTATCAATAATCCTGCGACAAATAAAATCAAATAAACAAATTGTTTGAAACCTAAGTTCACATTTTCAACACTTGCTTTGTCGTAATTGACCTCATCAACTTCTTCAGGATATGCTTTTAGAATTTTTTCTTTGATTTTTTTCATTCCTTCACGATTTGCGAATTGCACTTTTGGTTTGTAACCAACCGTTGGAGGAAGTGGATTTTCTCCATCAAAAATTGCTAAAACTTCTGATGTTTGTGTGGTAGAACCAGAAAATTCTTCAATTGCTCTTTCCGGTGAAACAAAAAATACCTCTTTAAATTCAGGCCAAGTTTTTAATTCTTGCTCAACTTGTTTGATGTCTGCTTCATTCATTTCAGCTTTAAAAAACAAATCTCCTTGCAGGTTTTCTTTTGCTTGTTTTTGAATGGAATCTAAACCTAAAACCCCACCTAAAACAAGTCCAATCATGAATAAAACCAAGGAAATGCCAATCACTGTTGAAACATAACTT
>CAMBRH010000054.1 GCA_945870115.1 Chitinophaga pinensis
TAATAGTTGTGTGAAATTCATCCATAAAATTGCTTAAACTAGAATTTGTTTCATTCAAATATTTTGCATTCTGTGCATTATTTGTAATTGAAACTGAACTTGGGTAATTTACACTTGCGGTAACCTGATACCTCAATTTTTTATTGATAGAACAAGATTGACACAAATAAAAAATTAGGGTGAAAAAAAATAGCTGTTTCATAAATTTATAAAAACACTAAAGTAATTTAAAAATATAAAATAGCTGTCTTTTTTGAGAATTATGAGTGATTTTTATCAAAAATTGACCAAATGTGATCAAACTTATCCGCTAAAACCAGTTGTTATAGCTATAAAAGAACAATTATTAATAATCTATTAGTGAATACTAATTAAGTATTTTGAACAAGTAGAAAATAGATAGGCATACCAATTGTAATATTTATTGGAAAGGTAACTGCAAGAGCCATTGGTAAGAATAGTCCAGGATTTGATTGTGGAACTGAGATTTTCATAGCCGCAGGAACTGCTATGTAAGAGGCACTTGCTGCTAAAACTGCAAACATAAAACGATTAGTTATATCTTCCGTTACTAATGAACTCAACATTGCCACAACGCAACCATTAATAAGTGGAATTAAAATGGCAAAAATAATTGGGAACCAACCGAATGAGAAAAATGCTTTTAACTTTTTGCCACTTGTAATCCCCATATCTAAAAGAAAAATTGCAAGAAAGCCTTTAAAAAGATCATTTGTAAAAGGTTTGATTCCTTCGGCCTGCTTAGCGTTAGCTATATAACCAATAATCAAACTTCCAAGAATTAGCAAAACACTTCCATTTGTAAAAGAATGTTTAATAGCTGATCGTTTCTTTATTTTTTCTTCTTCGTTTTTATTGAATATTGAAATCAGAACAAGACCAATAATAATTGCAGGCGATTCCATTAAAGCCATAATTGCAACCATATGTCCATGAAGTTCTAACTGCTGTGATTCGAGATAAGAGACTGCCGTTACGAATGTTACTGCGCTTACCGAACCATAAGCAGCGGCAATAGCACCCGCGTCAAACACACTCAATTTTCTTTTAAGAATAAAGAATGAGTATAGTGGTATTAATAAGGAAATTAGAACCCCAAATAACATTGACCATCCAATTTCCATGGTAAATGCCTCATGAGACAATTCTTGACCACCTTTGAAACCAATTGCAAATAATAGATAAAGCGAAATGAATTTTGATGAATTTGCTGGGATTTCTAAATCGCTTTTTAAATAAACGGCAATTATTCCAAGTACAAAAAATAGTAATGCTGGATTTGTTAAGTTTTCTATAAGTAAATTAAAATTCATGTTTTTTGCTAATTATTTGTGTTTTTTTTTATTTGTATTCCGTTTAATGGTTTTTATCTATTCTTTTTTTGTTGCTCTTTCCAATTTGTCGTTAATTGTTTTACCCAAACCAATGTCTGGTAATCTTTCTGCAATGATAACATCCAGATTATTTTGGTCTAAACGATGCATAGCAGCATATAAATTTTTGGCAGCTTCAGCAAAATCGCCAGATTTTGATAAAAATTCTTGTGAAATATTGTTATTTTTTTGAATGGGATTCTGAAATAGTAGTAAACCTACTTTTTTTCCCTCAAAACTTTTTAATAACTCAGGAATATTTTCTGTCAGATAAGTATCAGTCTTTGGTGCATAATGTCTAGAAAGCATCCCTGGAGAGTTTGGTGATTTTTCACTGTTAACTGTAATGCTTAATTTTCCGGTGATTTTTTCTATATCTTCGATTGAAATTGAACCATGTCTATACAATACAGGCTGGTCATTTTCAAATCCAATAATAGTAGAATCAACACCTTTCTCGCATTCCCCTCCGTCTAATATAATGTTTAGCCCTTCACCAAAATAATTGAGAACGTGTTCAGCGTTTGTCGGACTTATAGAACCAAACGGGTTTGCACTAGGTGCTGCTAATGGAAAGTCTAGTGCGTCTAATAAAGCTAATGTCAGTGGGTGACTTGGAACTCTTACAGCAACAGTTTTTTTTCCTGCACTAATTAAATCTGAAATGTGTTCTTGTTTTTTTAATACCAAAGTTAAAGGTCCTGGCCAGAATTCATTGGCAAGTTTGAGCGCAATATCAGGAATATCACATGCAATATCATGCAAATATTCAACTGACTTTAAATGAACAATTAAAGGATTGAATAATGGTCTTTTTTTAAGTTCAAATATTTTTTTTATTGCCGTTTCACTAAAAGCATTTCCCGCTAAACCATATACAGTTTCAGTGGGAATTGCTATTAATTCATTTTTAAGAAGCGCCTCTTTTGCTTTATTTAGGTCTTTTGATAACATTTCTCTGTTTATGGGTTACAAATATCGCAGTACATTGGGTCTTCACTCTGTTTTCCATTCGGATATTTTTCTTCTTTTTCATATTGACATTTCTGACAAGAATATACGTAACTTAATGTACTTCGAGTGGGAAAATTACACAGCTCACAAGGCAATCCTTGATTCGAACCAGTAATTCCAAAACCAGGAGTAGCACAATTTGGACATGCTGCAGTTACTTTATTAGCTAATTTTAAAGTTGCTTTTTTTATAACTTCCATTCGCATCGGATTATACATGGCCCGCATATCTGTTTCAATAAAAGCTTTTCCATATTTTGAAATAAAATCACGAAACATCAACGTTAGATCTTCGTGATTTGTTATTCCCTTAACGATGTCTTTAAAATCCTCTTTATTCTTCCTAATAATCAAGCCGTGAGTTGGAAATTTTACGAGTTGGATAAAATCAATTAATTCTGTTTCGCTTTTAATTTCTGAACCATTAAAATTAGTTTCTAAACTCAACTCTCTTGCAATAATTTCAAGATCATTTTTCTTGTCTATTAAAATTAAAAATTCATCATCTGCAGATCCAAAAAAAATAGATGGATGCGAACCAAAAGAACCTTCGCTCGCAACAGCTAAATCACAATTAGCCAGTTCCATTGCCAAAAGACATTTATTTCTAACAGTCGTTATAGGATCATTTTTTCTTTCAACTTCTCCAGTAAAGGTACCTAGTAAATCCGTATCTAATTCTTTAATAACAAAGCATTTTACACCCAATTCTTTTTCTAAAATTGGAGCAATCACTTTTTCCTTTTCATGTTTAGTTGCTATCAGTAAACTCCTTCCTTTGAACATTAGTCTTCCAATATTGAAATATTGATTTCTGAACTCAACACAATTTTTTTGTTTTTAACCTTAGCCTCTGCTAAAATCAATTCTAGCTTTTTAATTTCGTCTCTTAAGGCTGGGATTTTTTTTTGCGCAATTTCATCGTCTTGTCCATATCGTTCTTGCGAACTCCAATTTTTTACTGTATGAAAATTAATTTTTGAGGAAAACATATTCATTAGAATTTCCTTTGCTTCATCATTGGTGAAGTTACCATTTATTAATGTTAATGTTTCAGTATTTTTCATGCCTTATTGTGTTTTGGTTTGATACAAATTTGAATGCAAAAGCAGCCAGTAAATATTCCTAAAATTGCAAAAAGTTGACTTATAACAACATCTTTAGTAATTAAAGCCATTATTAGAAAAATAATCATTAACACCAAAGAAAGACTCGCTTTCATTCCTATTATTTTCATTCTGATTCAATTTTAATTACCGCTTCAACTTTTACACCATTTGTTTTTGAATTGACTGTTTTTCTTAATTCAAAAAGATCTTTTTGCAAATGTTTGATTTTTGATTCCCTTGTTTTAATATCCTCTTCACTACTTTGACTATTTATCTTAGCTTCGTGATACTTTATTTTTACGTGTATCATTTGAGTTAATAGGTCTATAGCGTCTTTGGAATTAAACTCCCCTTGTATAAGTTGTACGTTCATATTACAGATTTTAAATTGGCATTGTTTTAGTTCTAACTATATCATCAAAAATTCTATTTGATGCAACAATTGGAATTGATGTTATAGGCGTTTCTTTACCTATTTTTGTTTCCACAGCCTTTACAATTTGATTGAATAAAAGCGATTTTGACTGTGCAGTAATAACGTTTAATAACTCTTCTGAGAAGATATTATTTTCAAGTTTGTAGGAAACATTATTCTTATCAATCGTAGCTGATGCAATTAATTTTTCTTCCAAAAGAAACTTTACCAATTCCTTTGCGCTATCTTCTTTTTTTAAATAAATGATGATATTAACCATTACCTTAGTGTTTAGAAATTATTGCCCTTGTCCTAATGAATATCCTGCCTTACCATCAAATGAGTAGAGATTTTCTGTTTTTATACTATCAATGTTTTCATTGAGTGCATTTTTCAAAAGTTCGATAATATTTGATTTATTTATTTCAGAATTTTCCAATGGTTTAAAACGGCATCTCCAATGATCAGTACAAAATGTTTCCTTAAATCCATCAGGCCAAACTTTAATTCCTCTGTTTGTTATCATAGAAAGTTTTATTCCATTGCTTTCAATTTTCTTTACTTTATCTGCTAATTCATTAGGATTTGAACCATTCCATTGCACAAAAATATCTACACCAACTAATTCTTTTTTGACAGCAGGTTTACGCTTGTATTTAGGAAGATTTAAGGCCGAATTATTGGCATAAGAAACAGATTTTAATATAGAAGGTTTTTTGCCGAGATTTTCAATGACTGCTTTTGCAAATTCCTTGGTTCCAAGTTTTTGACTACTTGTTCCCTCTTTATAGATATCGTATGTATGAATCCCATCTTCCAAAGTTTTTAGCCAAGCGTTTTGAACTTTTTCTGCTATTTCAGTCTGCCCAATGTGGTTAAGCATCATAATCGCTCCTTGCAATAAACCTGATGGATTAGCAACATTTTGTCCTGCTCTTCTTGGTGCTGAACCATGAATTGCTTCAAACATAGAACATTCTTCACCAATATTTGCGGAACCAGCCAAACCAACTGAACCTGTTATTTGTGCTGCAACATCACTTAGGACATCGCCATATAAATTTGGCATAACAATTACATCAAAAACTTCTGGAGTATCAGCCATTTTTGCTGCACCAATATCTATAATCCAGTGTTCGTTTTCTATTTCAGGATATTCTTTTGCAATCTCATCAAATACTTGGTGAAACAATCCATCCGTTTGTTTCATAATATTGTCCTTTGTAAAACAAGTTACTTTTTTGCGGTTTTGTTGTTTAGCATACTCAAAAGCGTAGCGAACAATTTTTTCACAACCTGGTCTACTAATTAGTTTTAAGCATTGAACAACCTCGTCCGTTTGTTGATGCTCTATTCCAGCATATAAATCTTCTTCATTTTCTCGTACAATTACAATATCCATTATAGGATGCTTGGTACTCACAAAGGGATGTAAACTCATGCAAGGTCTTACGTTTGAGTACAAACCTAGAAATTTACGCGTTGTAACATTTAAGCTTTTGTAACCACCACCTTGTGGAGTTGTAATTGGAGCTTTAAGGAAAATTTTATTCCTTCTGATAATTTCCCATGATTCAGCAGTATTTCCAGCTAGATATACTTTTTCGCCAACTTCAATTTCATCAATTTCGAGTTTAGCACCTGCCGCTAAAATTATTTCTAAGGTTGCGTCCATTATCTCTGGACCAATTCCGTCTCCTTTTGCTACTGTTATTCTTGTCATTTGTTTTTTTTATTTATTTTATTAGTATATTTTTCGTCAATCTTATCCTCTAAGGTGATATAAATCTTAACACAAGAAAGTGCTACCACTATGCAAATGAAAGCTATTAAAAAATAATGATGTTCTGCAAAATCTGCGACATAACTTATCATACCTAAAGGCGTTAAATGAAAAATAATGCTACAAATAAAAATACATATCGCTATAGTTCCAATTATTACTAGTAATGCTTTTACTTTTGAGTTTGATTTTTGCTTTGCTGTTTCCATAATTTATTTTATTAGTGTAATTAAAATCCAAAAACTGGTTTTTTAGTCTATTTAAGCTCTTTTATATTTCCTCAAAAAAATAAAACGTTAAACCTTCTTTCAATACTTACTTTACGTCATCAATCAAAAATGGTATTTTGCCTTCTGTAATTATAATTTTGCTATTGGGTGATTTAGATAATTCAATAAAAGCTTCTATACTTCTAATCTTAATAATTTGATCAGTTAGTCCTTCAGAAAGTATTTTTTGAGCATCTTTAGTTCCTGTGGCTTCAATAATTTTTCTTTCTGCATTTAATTTTTCTTGTTGCAAAATAAAAACCATCCTCATAGCATCTTGTTCAGCTTGTAATTTTTGTTCGATTGAACTAGCTAGACCCGCTGGTAATTGAATACTTTTCATCAAAACAGCTTCGATAATAATTCCTTGATCAGAAAGAGTTTCTTCCATTTTAACTTTAATTGCATTTTCTATTTCTGCTCTCATTCCTGAATGCATATCTTTTGCAAAATATTTAGAACACACATCTGCAGAAGCTGATCTAAATACGTTAGATATAATATTTTCATATCCAAAACCAATGCTACTGATTACTTTTGGCACACTATTTTGTTCAATTCTATATAAAATTGAGATTTGAGCAGTAACACTTAAACCTTCCTTACTTGGTAAGTTCAGCGATAACTCAAGATCGTTTATCTGAATATTTGTTTTAATAACTTTCGTTGTGAAAGGATTAAACCAAACTGAACCAGGAGTATGAATTTTTTGAGAAAGTTTACCAAGTTTTTGTTTTACTCCAATTTCCCCTGGCCTTACGATAGCACAACTTGTGAATACGAAAAACACAATTACTGTATAAATGATTTTAAATTTTTTCATATTAGATATTTTTAGAACATTACAAAGTTGAGGATTCTAATTCATAAATTTTTATTTATCTTTGTAATGTAATCCATAAAAATATTTTATGAACTATACTTTAAATCAATTACAGATATTTTTAAAAATCGTGCAAACACAAAGCGTTACAAAAGCTTCGGAAGAATTGCACCTTACTCAGCCAGCAGTTTCTATTCAGTTAAGAAATTTTCAAGATCAATTTGATATTCCTTTAACGGAAGTGGTCGGACGAAAAATTTACATCACTGATTTTGGACGCGAGATTGCTGAAGCAGCTGAAAATATTATCAATCAAGTTTATGCCATAAATTATAAAACCTTGGCTTACAAAGGTCAATTAACAGGGCGTTTAAAAATTTCTGTGGTTTCAACGGGTAAGTATGTTATGCCCTACTTTCTAACTGATTTTATGCAGCAACATGATGGAATAGAATTAATGATGGATGTTACTAATAAAAATAAAGTTATTGAGAGTTTGGAAAATAATGAAGTTGATTTTGCACTTGTTTCTATTTTACCAAATACATTAAATATTGAGAAATTGGATTTACTTCAAAATAAGTTATATTTAGTTGGTAGTACCAAAACAAAATTTAAAAAAACTGCTAGTGCATCAGAAATATTTAAAGATTTGCCTTTAATTTTTAGGGAAAAAGGTTCAGGAACGAGACAAACAATGGAAAATTTTATTGAAAGCAATAACATTTCTGTCTTAAAAAAAATGGAATTAACATCCAATGAAGCGGTAAAACAATCATTGTTGGCTGGATTAGGATATTCAATTATGCCCCTAATTGGAATTAAAAATGAATTACTCAACAAGGAATTGCAAATTATTTCAATCAAAGGTCTTCCAATTAAGACAACTTGGAGTTTAATATGGTTAAAAGGAAAGAAACATTCTCCCGTTTCAAACTCCTTATTAGAGCATTTGAAAAATGAAAAATCACAAATTATCCAGGATAAATTTAGCTGGTATGAGCAGTTTTAAGTTATTGGGATATGAATAAAAAAACCATTTTCATTTAAAATAAACTTTACAAATAAAATTATTAGACATTTTAAAAACAAATTTTTTTAACAGCTTAATTTTCAATCAAATATCAATTTACGGATCATACCTTGATTTTTCATTTTCTTAAAACATGAAATTACCACAATTAAGATTAGTGTTCCAAATATCATAATGACATTTGAAACACCAATGTAAGCTAATCCTAGCACAATGCCAGTGATTGAACCTTATTGCCTCTAATTTCATAGTTTGCGCCAGCATTTATTTCTACTGCAAGATAAAGCGTCCATAAAAATAAAGCGATTAATACAGCTAATGCTATCAAGGGTTTTTTAGCCGCTTGCCACATTGTTAAAATAGTTTCAACGTATGAAATGTTGGTTTGTGAATTTTTTAAATATTCAAAAGCTTCTTCCTTTTTAGCTTTGTCACTTATTACTATATGTTCGTTAGAATTCCCTTTTGAAGAAAAAAATATCCAAATAATTATTTTTATCTGATAAATGAATTTCATTTATATATTTTATTGGTAAGCTGAAAAGTTTAGGATGTGATTTATTTAGTTTAAAGTCAAAACTTATCCAAATTTTATCCATTTTTTTATTGAGTTTTTTTAAAATTAAATTCTTCAAATTTTTGATTAAAAAAATATGTGTGAGATTTTGCAATTTTCGTAAGGGAAAAGATAAGGTTTTCTTGATAAAAATAGACTAATGTACAAATTAAAATGTACACAATTGAAACTACTTTAAATAAGGTGAAAATTGTTTTTTTCAACGCTTTCTCTTTATTAAAATTATTATTTCCCATTTCCTTCAAAAAATTCTTTTGAAAAATTTTCATTTACTTTTTGGTAAAATTCAATAATTAAATCCTGTTTCTGCTTTATTTTTGGATATTTCAAAACAAAACTTTTATAATCTTCTTTTTGGCAAAAAATGTTTTCAGCAAAAGAATTCACATCATTTTCAATATCTGTCATTGCATATTGATATAAAAATCCTTGTTTCATTAATTCATCACTAAAATCTGTTCCAGCGGCATTTGATCGAATTGCTTCTACCCCACCAGATTTATATTGATAATCTGCTGAATTAATTGCTTTCCATTTCTCTTCAGGAAATAAATCTGGATAATTTCTTAACAAGATACTTGAAAATTCGTGGTGAAACGTTTTTTCTAAATATTCATCAGTATAACCTTCAGAAATTCCATTATTTGTAACGTAAACAATATCATTTGAATTTGTTCCACCATAGCCAACACCAAAAAATTCAATTCTTTTTAAAACGTAAATTTTCACTAAATTTTGCTTTAAAACTTCTTCTGGATATTTCTTCAAAGCTTTTTTGATAATTTTCAAACTTCGGCTCACTTCAGAGTCTGCCAAATCTTCTCCTTTTGCTTTTATTTCTTCACTTTTCCAATCCTCTGGAAAGGTCTTTTCTGTCACCTTAACTTCAATTGGAATTTCAATTTTATCTTGCTCTTCTTGAGATTGAAAATTGTCATAATCTAGTTTACTTCCGCAAGAAAGAAATAAAGTTGCCAAACATAAAATTGTTATATAATTAACCATATCATAAAAATCGAATATAATAATAAGAAATAAAGTTGAATAAAAATGCTAAAAATTATTCCACTTTAAATTTAACTAAGCAATGATTCTCAATTCCAAAATTAGCATCCTTATCATATTTTACTTCTAAAATTGTTATTTTATTATTTCCAAAATCTGCAAAAGGTAAGTATTCATCATCATAAAAACCAAAAGTTAATTTTTCTTTTTCATTTATTTTAAAAGTAAAAGTACATTCCCCAGCCCAAAAACAAGTTGCATTTGGAGGACATCTCGAATCTACAAGTAAATCATCAAATTCAATTTTTATTTTATCTTTATTTGATAATTGGATTTCGACAGATTTCCCAAACGAAATTGAAACTTCATCGTTTATTTGATAATCTTTTTTATCACATGCAGATAATATTGCGACCAATAATACTGTTTTAACAATTGTAATAACTTTCATCTTAAATAATTGAATTAAAAAACTCTTATATCTTTTACAAACGCATTTTTTTGAATTTTATTACACAAAAAAAGTCGAACATTTCTGCTCGACTTCCTAAATTATAATTTTGAAATAAAATTAGAATATTTCGTTTGCTGCAAAGTGAAATTTTCCTTCAATTTCTGCATTTTCATCAGAATCAGAACCGTGAACTGCATTTCTACCTTTGTTTTCAGCATAAGATTTACGAATTGTTCCTTCAGCTGCTTCTGCTGGATCAGTTGCTCCAACTAAAGTTCTGAAATCAGCAACTGCATTTTCTTTCTCAAGAATTGCTGCGATGATTGGTCCAGAAGTCATATACTCAACTAATTCTCCATAGAAAGGTCTTTCAGAGTGAACTTCGTAGAATTTTTGTGCTTGCTCAGTTGTCAAACGCGTATATTTCATCGCTTTAATTTGAAAACCTGCTTCGATAATCATATCAATAATTTTTCCTGTGTGCTTGTTTTCCAATGCATCAGGCTTTAACATTGTAAATGTTCTATTTGTTGCCATTTTTATTTTTTTTAATCGGGTGCAAAGATAGTATTTAATTATGAATTATGAACGATGAATTATGAATTCATTTAGGTAAAAAATTATCAAAAGAGCCATTTATTGTGTAAAACATTTTTTAGATTTCATTCATTAAAACAAAGAATTCAAATTTTAATCAATATAATTTCTATTGTTAGAATAAAATTAAAAAAATATTTTATCTTTACAATCTGATAATTTATAACCGATATTTAGCTAAATTATAAAATGAAATTTTACATTTATATATTTCTAACTTTAAATTTGATTTTTGTTTCTTGTAACTCTGATAATAAAGATGTTAAGGAAGGAATTATAACATTTGCAATCGATTATCCTGAAAGTAAGGACAATTTTTTCTTGTACCATGTATTGCCAAAAGAACTTAAAACTTCTTTTAAAGACAATAAAATGGAACTTAAAATCAAGAAAGCAAATATGGAAAACACGCTTATTATCGACAGTGAAAATCAAAACATCACAGCCTATTTTAATTATGGAGATGTTTTTACCTCCTACTTAAATCCTTATGATATTTTGCAAATTGTTAGAAAACATCCAGAATATTCAATTAAAATAACCAATGAAAAAGATACGCTAATTGGTTTTGATGTTCAAAAAGCAATTGCAATAAATCCAGCTTTTCCAAATAAAAAGATTGAACTTTGGTTCACAAAAGATATAAAATTTAAAAATCCAAATTGGTTTAACGGCTTTGAAAAAGTTCCAGGTGTTTTATTAAAATATAGCATTATTCAATATGGAATAAAAATGGAATTTAAAGCGACGAAATTTGAAAATGTCACTATTTCTGATTCTATTCTTAGTCAAAAAAGACCAGGAAATAATATTCCTCACATTGAGTATGACAAAAGAATTAATGAACTTTTTGAATCTTTTAAATGAAAAACTTAAAATCCTTTTTTTTAATTTTATTCCTATTTACTTGCACAAATATTAGTTTTTCTCAAAACTATACTCCATTTGAAGGGAAATTAGTTTATAAGGTGGAGCTATCAGATTCAATTTCAAAAAAACCAATTGAAACAAAATTTGTCACGCTTTTCACTGATGATAAAATGGTTCGCATAGAATCAGAAACAAATCAACTGGGAAGTCAAATCTTAATCAAACATTTGATTCTAAACAAATATTACATTTTATTAGAAGTAAATAATCAAAAATATGCAATTCAACATTTAATGGAAAGCGATTCTGCTGCACAAAATTCCCCATCAAAATATACTTTCACTAAAAAATTTGGATCAAAAAGATTTGATGGAAAAAAAGCAAAAAAAATTAGTGTAAACGCAAAACATTTCGCAAAACCAATTGACATGTACTACTTTAAAAATCTGAATCCTAAATATTTAGATGCAATAAAAGGAATACCTGGGCTTCCTGCAGACTATTATTTACAAACTGAAGATGGCGTTTATCACTATACTTTAATTCAATATTCAGAAGAAAAACAACCAGCGGATTTGTATGGAATTCCAAGTACATATAAAAAATTGAGTTTTGATGAATTTATGGAAATCATGATGCAACAACAATGAATTAAAGATTGGCAGGTTACCTTATTGATTCCAGATTGGCAGATTACAAATTACAGATTGCTTCGCATTCAAGTAAATTGTCTTGAAAGCGAAGCAATCTGTAATATGCCAATTTGTAATCTGCAATTATGATTTTTAACAAATCATTGTTTATACTTCCTCTATTTTCCTGAAAGTGTAAGCAAAAATCTACTTATCTTCGTAGAATTGTATAAAAGTCAGAATGTCAGGAGAAAACGTATATCGAACCAAAGAGGATTTAAACGAAGAAAAAGCGAAAGAATCAGCTAAAAATACTTCCAAAAAAAATGTTGAAACTAAAAAAATTGGTTTAAAAAATCCACTTACAAACATTTCAAATCGCTTTGATAAAAAGAAAACGAAAACTATTTTAGGTGCCGTTTTTGTTTTACTTTCATTTTATTTTTTATTTGCCTGTTTATCTTACTTTTTCACTTGGAAACAAGATCAAGACCGCGTTTTAGAAAAAGGTTTATTTGATTTTTTATTTGAAGACAACAAAGAACCAGTTTCAAATTGGTTTGGTAAATTAGGTGCTTGGATTTCACATTTACTTGTTTATCGTTGGTTCGGAATCTCTTCTTTTGGATTTTCTTTTTTATTATTTATCATTGGATTTAAATGGGTTTTAGAAATTAAATTACTTCCTATCAAAAAAACAATAGCAATTACTTTGGTTGGAATTGTGTGGTTTTCCTTGTTTTTTGGCTATTTTTCAAACGTTGTAAATTATTTGGGCGGATCATTTGGTTTTCACATCAACGATTGGCTTGCTTTTACAGTGGGGAAATTTGGTGCTTTACTTTTCATTTTTATTTTACTTTACATTCTACTTGTCGCTCTTTTCAACCCTGATTTTAAAGCACTTTGGAATAAATATTTCTCCAAAGAACGTTTTATTGAGGAAGATGATTTCGATGAAACTGAAAATAAATTTGCTCCTCTGACTGACATTCATGTCGTAAATACAATAAAAGACGAAGATTTGGAAGATGAATACATTTCTGAAACGGTTAATTTTGATGAAGATGACGAGGAGGATGATCTAGCCGACAGCGATTTTGTTGTCATTCACAAACCAACCTCTAGCAATACCAAAGAAAAATTTAATGCGGATGATGATTTTGAAATCGAAATCCCTGAATCTTTGGACGAATTTACAGAACCAATCGAAAAAGTTTTAGAAGTTGCAAAACCTATTGACGAAAAATTATTATCAGACGATGAAACCGATAAATTACGTCAAGAATATGGTGAATACGATCCGAAATTAGATTTATCTTCCTATGTTTTACCTTCAATTGATTTACTAAAAGACTGGGGAACAAGTCAAATTAATATTGATAAATCAGAACTTGAGGGACACAAAAATAAAATTGTTGAAACTTTAACGAATTTCAAAATTGAGATTTCAAAAATTAAAGCAACAGTTGGTCCAACAGTTACTTTATATGAGATTATTCCTGCTCCAGGAGTGAAAATTTCTAAAATTAAAAATCTAGAAGACGATATCGCCTTGAGTTTATCCGCTCTTGGAATTCGTATTATCGCGCCAATTCCTGGAAAAGGAACAATTGGTATCGAAGTTCCAAATAGTAAACCTGAAATGGTTTCTATGCGTTCATTAATTGCTTCAGAGAAATTCCAAAACTCTGATTTTGAACTTCCTGTAGTTTTAGGGAAAACAATTACGAATGAAACTTACACCTTTGATTTAACAAAAATGCCTCACCTTTTGGTCGCTGGATCCACTGGTCAAGGTAAATCTGTTGGTTTGAATGCAATTTTAATTTCGATTTTATACAAAAAACATCCTGCGCAGGTAAAATTTGTATTGATTGATCCGAAAAAAGTGGAACTTACACTTTATAATAGAATTGAAAGACACTTTTTGGCAAAACTTCCAGGTGAAGGCGATGCAATTATTACTGACGTTACGAAAGTTGTAAATACATTAAATTCCTTGTGTATTGAAATGGATGCCCGTTATGAATTATTGAAAGAAGCGCAAGTTCGAACAATCATTGAATACAATGCAAAATTTATTTCACGAAAATTAAATCCAGAAAAAGGGCATCGTTATTTGCCTTACATTGTCGTTTTAATTGATGAGTTTGCCGATTTAATTATGACGGCCGGAAAAGAAATTGAGAAACCAATTGCTCGTATTGCTCAACTTGCTCGTGCGATTGGAATTCACTTAATTGTAGCAACGCAGCGTCCATCTGTAAACGTAATTACGGGTATGATTAAAGCAAATTTCCCTGCGAGAATTGCCTTTAGAGTGCAATCAGTTGTGGATTCTCGAACAATTTTAGATACTTCTGGTGCCAATCAATTAATTGGTCGTGGAGATATGTTGATTTCAACTGGCTCAGATATCATTCGTTTGCAATGTGGTTTTGTGGATACGCCAGAAGTTGATGCAATTTGTGCATTTATTGGAGATCAAAGAGCTTATCCAGAGGCTTTACAATTGCCTGAATATGTTGGCGAAGGAGCGACAGATGGAAACGACATTGACTTAAATGACATCGATCCAATGTTTGCAGAAGCAGCTCGAATAGTTGTGATACATCAGCAAGGCTCAGCGAGTTTATTGCAACGAAAATTGAAATTAGGTTACAACCGAGCTGGAAGAATCGTAGATCAATTAGAAGGCTACGGAATCATTGGACCTTTCCAAGGAAGTAAAGCTAGAGAAGTTTTGTATGATAATGAACAAGCTTTGGATGAATATTTGAAAGTAAAAGGTTTGTTTTGAAATGAAAATAGTTTTTTGTAACTTTGTTTAAAATAAAGAAAATGAAACATTTACAATTGTATAACAAAATTAATTTTTTACCTTTAGAATTACGCTCTGAAGTAAATGATTTCATTGATTTTTTATTGAGTAAAAAAAGAAAAAAACCTTAATATCGTTGTTTAAAAAGGAAAA
>CAMBRH010000055.1 GCA_945870115.1 Chitinophaga pinensis
TATTTCATTAAATCCATCTTTTCCATTTGCAATATCTTGCAAAATTTCTTTAATTTGTTCTTGTGTAAAGTTCATATTTGCGTTTTAATATGTTGCAATTTTAAAATTACAAAATATTTACTTTACACACTTTTTTAGGACAGTATCACCTTGATAAACACAACAAGTGTTTCTACAGGAGCAATTACTGGATCAGGTAATTGGGTGCAAGGTTTACATGCTTCGTTAAATACACAAGCATCAACAATAAATATTTTTAGTATTGATGCTGCTACAAATGATAATTCAATAAACTATAGCCGCCCAAATGTTCAGACAATCTATAATACAACTTATCATAATCTGCTGATATCAGGTTCAAATACTAAAACACTTCCTGCAAACATAATAGTCAACAATGATTTAGAGGTAGATGTTGCATCAATTGCCTCAAGTACTTTTACACTAACGGTTTTAGGTTCTACTACCTTAACAAATGCTGGAATAATTAACACTTCAAATCTTGCAGGGATCTTTAATCTACAGGACGTCATATTAAATAATGGAGCAATTAATGGCAGTGCAACAGGAACTGTTAATTGTACAAATTTATCAACAACTTCAAGTTCAAACATTATTGGTAGATGTAATTTTAATAACCTAGGTACTTCACTTATTAACGGTCAAACTACATTTAATAATAATACTGGAGTTAAAACTTTTTCGGGCAATATACTTATTTCTGCTACAGGTACTTGGACTTCTACAACCGTATCCACGACGGGAAATATGATTTTCCAAAATGGAATAACAAATAATGGAATTTCTTTTGCTGCAAACGGGGCAACATTTAACACAAATAACCAAGAATTAAATGGGTCAACTGCTTTTTCTTTCTCAGGGATAATTACAGTTACTGGAATTGTTTTGACAAATAACAATTCAGTTACAACAACAAATGCTGTTGTTGCAGCAATTACGGGAACTGGTTCATGGACACAAGCCACAAATAGCATCTTAAATACTACTGCAATTTCGATTTCTTTAGCAAGTATGGATGCTTCTGCCAATGGAAATTTAGTGAACTACAATAGAAATAATGTTCAAACTGTTTTTCCATCAACATATTACAATTTGACAATTGCAAATGGAAATACAAAAACACTTGGAGGAAATTCAATAGCTTTAAATGATTTAATTGTTTCAGCTACAACTCTTGCTTCCAGTACTTTTTCTCTGACCGTTTCCGGTCTGACAACCATTTCTGGAAATGGAAATTTAAGCACAACTGCACTTACTGGATTATTTAATTTACAAAATGTAATTCTTAATTCAAGCAGAATTGTTGGAACTGCAAAGGGAACAGAAATCTAATTTCACTAACAACTAATGGTGCATCTAATTCTATTGGATTATGTGATTTAACAAATACTGGAATTTCAACTATAAATGGTGCAACCACGTTTTCAAGTAATACAGGTATAAATTCATTTGGTGGCTTGGTAACAATTTCTGCTACAGGAACTTGGGCTTCAACATCAGTTTCAACAACTGGAAACCTCATTTTTAAAAACGGAATTACAAATAATAGTGTTTCTTTTTCGGCTGGTGGAGCAACTTTTAACACTAATAACCAAGTAATTAATGGTTCAACAGCTTTGTCTTTTTCTGGAATAATAACTGCTACTGGCATTGTCTTAACAAATAACAATACAATTACAACAACTAATGCAATAGCAGCGGCAATTACTGGAACTGGATCTTGGACACAAGGCATAAATAGTGTGTTAAATACGACCTCTATTTCAATTACCTTAGCAAGTATGAACGCTTCTGCAAATGGAAATTTAGTCAATTATAATAGAAATAGTGCTCAAACTGTATTTCCAGCAACTTATTACAATCTTCAAATTGTAAATGGAAATACCAAAACTTTAAGTGGAAATACAAATGCTTTGAATAATTTAACAATTAATGCTACAACACTGGCTTCAAGTACTTTTTCTCTTACTGTTTCTGGTCTAACTACCATCTCTGGAAATGGAAATTTATCCACAACAAACATTGCTGGAGTTTTTAATTTACAAAATGTAATTCTTAATTCAAGCAGAATTGTTGGAACCGCCAGAGGAACAGTAAATTTAATTTCTCTTACAACTAATAGTATAGCAAATTCAATTGCTCTCTGTGATTTTACCAATTCAGGAATTTCAACAATTAATGGAGCAACAACTTTTTCAAGTAATACAGGTGTAAATTCTTTTGGTGGATTGGTAACAATCTCTTCTTCAGGAACTTGGGTTTCTACATCTGCAAACACAACTGGAAATATGATTTTCAAAAATGGAATTACCAATAATGGAATTTCTTTTACAGCAGGAGGAGCAACATTTAATACAAATAACCAAGAAATAAATGGTTCAACGGCTTTTTCTTTTACCGGGATTATTATTGTTACTGGAATTGCATTAACAAATAATAACATAACAACTGTTACTAATACTTCAACAAACGGAATTACTGGTAGTGGTTCATGGATTCAAGCTTCAAGTAGTATATTAAATACAACCACAGCTTCTATAAATATTTCTGTTTTTGATGTTGATGCAAATCCAAATTTAGTAAATTACAATAGAGGAAATACGCAAACAATTTTTGCAACGACTTATCATAATTTGAATGTTAATGCAACAAACACAAAAACGGTCGGAGGAAATACAATTGTGAATAATGATTTAAATGTTTCTGTTGCGACCTTAGCGACAAATAATTTTACAATCTCTGTTTTTGGAATCACAACTATTTCGAGTAATGGAAATTTAAATACAAGTAACAATGCTGGAATATTTAACCTCCAAAGTTTGACTCTAAATTCAAGCAGAATAGCTGGTACTGCAAATGGAACAGTAAATGCAACTTCACTTACCACAAATGGCGCTACAAATACAATAGGCACTTGTAAAATTAATATTTCTGGCACAACGCAATTCAATGGTTCAACAACTTTTTCGAGTGCAACTGGAACAAAATCTTTAACTGGAGCGGTCACTATTTCTTCAACAGGAGAATATATAAATAATGCAGGTGTAATTGTTACGGGTTCAAATTCTTGGATAAATGATGGTTTATTTAGAAGTATTTTAGGTACAACAACTATAGGCATTCTATCTAACAACTCACTCATAAATCAATCTGGTAGTACAATAAATATACAAGGTGGAACGGTTATCATACCAGGTCGATTAATAATTACTGATGCAACTTTTACTCAAAGTGGTGGTACAATAAACTTAACTACTGCAGGAAATTCTAGTGCTACTGAAGGAAATTTTGAAATTAATTCTAATTCAAATTTATCCATTTCTGGTGGTTCAATTATTTTAAGGCGAGCTAATTCTGCTGGATTTAATTCGATAAACATTATTTCAGGAGTAGGATCCAAAACAATTACTGGTGGAACATTTCAATTTGGAGACGCATCAACTCCTGCTGCACAATCATTTTTAATTAATTCGCCAATAAGTTTATTTAATGTAACTATTAATAGTATAAATACTCCTTTAGTACGATTAGTATCAAATGATTTAACTTTGTCAGGTATTCTAACAATGAATGGTGGAAACATCGATGGTGCAACAAATAATTTGGATGTCTTTATAGCAAATGGTAATTCAACAGCCATTGTCAGAACATCTGGTTTAATAAATACAAATTTAAAAAGAACAATTACTTCAACTGGCTCAGCATATCTTTTTCCTGTTGGATATTCAACAAATTATATGCCAGCAAATTTGACTTTTACAAATTTAACAGCTGGAGATTTAAATATCTTGGCCATTTCTGGGGATGAACCTGACTTAGCGATCGGTTCATTAATAAATGACCTAAAGAGTGTAAACAGCTATTGGGAATTAAGTGCTTCAAACGGATTAGTTTCTACAAATTATTCTGGAACTTTAACTTACCCATCATCTTTAAATGACGACTTATTGGTAGTTTCAAATTATATGATAGGCAATAATGACGGAGCATGGACGTATCCTTCTGTTTCTGGAATTCCAACTTCAACTAGTCTTAATTTCATTCTAGCTGATGCCTTTGGAAATTTAGCTATCGGTGAAAGTAAAACCATTCCACTAGTTTATGCAGGACCAAATCAAAGTGTTTGTGGAATAAATACACTTTTAGATGCAAATACCTTGACTTTCCCTGAAATTGGAACTTGGTCTGTTATTAGTGGATCTGGTGGAGTTTTTACCGATGTTAATGACCCAAAAACCCTTTTCACTGGAAACGGAACTTATGTATTGGAATGGTCTGTTGATTACCTCGGATTTATTACTACAGATGAAGTAACAATTATATTAACTCAAAACCCAACTGCAAGTGCTGGAACTATAAATGCTTCATTTGTTGGCGATTATTATACTGAAAATGGGGCTACTGCAACTAATGGGACAATTATTTGGACGCACAATGGTAACGGATTTTTTGACCAAATATATTTTCCAATAAATAATGAAACAACATTAACTCCGACCTATTATGTCGATGAATTAGATTTCGGAAATACTGTTACTTTGACCATGACTGTGACTGGATTAGAAGCCTGTATCGCCTCAACTGCTTCAGCAACCGTAACTTTAAATATTGATGGAAATCAAGGTTTATGGCATTACCAATGTGGAACCACAACGCCGTTTATTGATGAATACATTTATGCTTATTCAATTCCTGGTGCGACACAATATCGCTTTAAAATTGACGACGGGATAACTTCTCAAACTTTTGATACACCAGCAACAGTATTTTATTTTAGACAATTTTCAAGTGCGAAATACAATACTGTTTATGATTGTCAAGTAGATGTTTTTGTAGGAGGAATTTGGCAAGGTTTTGGACCAATTTGTCAAATTACAACTCCTGTAATTCCTACAACAAATGTAAGTGCTTCTCAATGCGGAATAACCCTAGCAACAATAAATACAAGTATTTTTGCCGATGCTGTTTGGGGAGTTTCAGATTATGAATTTTCAGTTTTTGATGGATTAACTACACAGACTTTTCAAACAACAAATAGATTTTTTAATTTAACACAATTGGCAAGTTACTCTTTTGGCACAACATATTCGATAACAGTTAGAACAAGAACCAATGGAATATGGACAGCATTTGGAAGTCCATGTAATGTTTCAACTCCAGCTCAAATTTGCCAAATTGACGCAAGCCAATGTGGTCTTATCTTAGTCGATGACAACACGGATATATATTGTAATTCCATATTTGGTGCAACAATTTATGAATTCAGATTGGTAAATGGAGGCACAACTTTAACGATTCAAAAACCATCTCGAACTTTTAAATTATCGCAAGTGTCAGGAATTACAGGTGGCACCATTTATAATGTGAGTGTTCGTACATTTACAAATGGCATTTGGTCTTCATTTGGGCCAAGTTGTACTATTACAAGTTCAAATGCTTTAACAAAAATAATTGCTTCACAATGCGGTGTCATAATTACTAACGTGTCTACAGATTTATACGCTGACAATGTAAGTGGAGCCACACAATACCGTTTTAGAATAACAAATGGTGGGAATATTCAAACGATTCTTAAAGCTTCTCGAACATTTAAATTAAGCCAACTACCAACAGTATTTTATAGTGCTGCGAACATTATCGATGTAGATGCTTTTGTAAACGGAGCATGGATTGGATATGGTGCTACGTGTTCTATTACAACTCCTTCAATTCCGACAAGTAATATTATCGCATCTCAATGTGGAATAACGGTTGCCAGTATTAATACAGAGATATATGCTGATGCTGTTTTTGGAGCTACTCAATATAGATTTAGAATCAATGGGGGCTTTGTCGCAACAAAATCCAGTAGATTATTCAGATTATCAGAAATCCCAGGCCTAACGATTAACACAATTTATTCAATTGATGTGGCTGTATTTATCGATGGAGCTTGGCAAATTTATGGACCAACTTGCAATGTAACCTCTCCAGCAATTATGTCAATTTCATTGAATAACGAAATTTCTGAAATTCAAGAAGAAATGAATTCAATTGATTTTCAAAATACTGAAAACACAATCATTGAGGAAATCAATGTAGTAAAGAAATTCGATGCCGTTGCATTTCCAAATCCTTTTTTAAGTGAATTTAGTATGCAATTTTTCTCAGATTCTAATGAGGAAATTCTGATTGAAATTAAAGAGGTAACAGGGAAAATTTTAGAAAATTTTTCAATCAAAACTGAGGAATTAAAATCCATTCTTCTTGGTGAAAAATATCAAACAGGAATTTATTATTTAATTATAAAACAAGGAAATAATTGCAAACAACTAAAAATTATTAAGCTTTAAAAAACTTAATTTATAAATTGAAAATCCAAAAACAAATTCTACTAAAAGGATTTAGTTTAAACTTTTTTTGATAAATGTTTTTTAATATTCTATTAATATTCATTTCAAAGTTGTTTATTTGACATTTTTATTTTATATTTGCTAGTGCTTTAAATGTTTTTTTTAAAGTTAGAGTAAATTTATTTTAGTGTGTTATGAAAAATTTTCAAAATTTAATATTTAGAATATCAATTGTTCTACTATTAGCAATAAGTTATAATTTTACATTTTCCCAAACAAGTGTTTATTGGAGAACAGACGGCCCAAGTGATGGGAAGTGGCTTTGGGGTTCAACTTGTGATCCTGCTGGAGACGGTCAATGGTTTTACAATGTTTGGGGAGGCTTTAGGCAGGCACCTGATTGTTACGGAACAAATAACGTCTTTTTTGATGGGAATGGTATTAATACCATGAACCTCAATTCAAGAGATTTTGCATTTCAAGCATTAACTTTTACTGCAAATGCTACAGCTAGCAGAACAGTAAATGCTGATGCTGCATTTCGACTTGTCCTTAATAATATAAGTGGAACTCCAAAAATTGAAAATTTATCAACTGCTAGTCATATAATTAATGCACCGCTTACTTTTAACGCTTTATCTGAGTTAAATCCTGTCAATGGTGATTTATCATTTCAAGACATTAACAATAATGGGAATGAATTAGATGTTTGGGGCGATAATTCTAAAAACATTAATTTTAATGGAGTTATTTCAGGTTCTGGAAAATTTGTTTTGAAACAATATAGTTTGGCAAAATTCGGAGCTATAAACACATATACAGGAAATACAGAAATTGACAAAGGAGAATTATGGATTGAAACGACAGGAGATGCAATTGCAAATAATAACATTTTTGTTGGTAATGGTGGCCAATTGGCAAATGTTAGTAAACTTTTTTTATCTCGAACAAGTGGTGGTACAACCTTTACAAGAAATATTAACATTAATCCTGGAAACAGTAGTACTCGTTTTATTGGCTCACTAAATACTAGTGGAACAAATACATTTTCTGGGAGTATTGTAAGGTCAGCTGCTGGTAGACCATTGTCAATTGAGGTTGTAAATTCTGGTGGAACACTTGCTGTAACTGGTGTGATCAATGGATCTGATAATATTACTAAAATTGGAGCTGGGACTTTTCAATTGGGAGCCAATAGCACAATGACTGGAACATGGTTAGTAGAAAACGGGACATTACTGACTGCTAGTTTTCCAGCTAGAATAAATACCCAACCAATTACCTTAGGATCGGCTAGTACCAGTGGAACTTTACGTTTTACAAGTACTAGTGCAGCAACTACAAGTATTCAGTTTAATGTTAATGCTGGTGGCGGTGCTATTTACAATGCTTCAACCACAAATTTTGCCTCAAATACTGGTTTTTCTCCAAATGGTCCTTTAACTGTCGGGGCTGAAAGTACAGGGAATTTAACATTTGCTGGGGCAATAGGTGGTACCCAAAGTGTCATATATAATTCTACGGGAACAGGAAAAGTTGTTTTAGGAATTGCAATGACTTACACTGGAGCTACTAGAATAACTAGTGGAACTATGGAGACTAATAACGCAAATAGAATAGCAAATACTTCCAATATTATTATGAATGGGGGTACCCATAGTACAGGTGCAACTACTGGATATACAGATGTAGTTGGAACTTTGCAATTACTTGAAAATTCAACAATTAGACTGGGAGGTGGCAGTAATGCACACACTTTAACTTTTGCAGCTAGTAATGCAGTATCCTGGACAAGCGGAAAAACCCTTACAATCACAAACTGGAGTGGTACTCCTGGCGTATCAGGAACTTCTGTTGCAGGAAGTATAATTGTTGGTTCTGCAAATACTCATTTAACTGCGGCACAACTAGATCAAATTACTTTTCAAGGTTATGCCCCTGGTGCTGTGTTGAAATCATCAGGGGAATTAATGCCAAGAGATTATATAATATATTATTCAAAAGGTTCATTTGCTCCCGAAGTTCTAACAAATTGGTCCTTAACAAGAGATGGTACTGGTGCTTCACCAGCGAATTTTTCAACTTCTAATAAGTTTGTAGTTCAAAATACACACACAATGACGACTGCATTAGCTTGGACTCTTTCTGGTGTGGGTACAACTTTGCAAATTGAGAATGGTGGAGTTTTAGTTTCAAGTTTTGCAGTTACAATACCAACTACAGGTATTTTCCAGATTGATAATGGAGGTTTATATAAACATGACAATGTATCAACTTATGCCACAACGATTTTTAGAACTGGTGCTTCCATAATTCTTGGAAATTCAAGTACAGTTGAAATTAACAAAACCAACTCAACAATGCCAACGTTAACAAGTTTTGGAAATTTAACGATTGATTTAAGTGCAGATCCTGGTTCAGCATTAAGTTTTGCTGGCAATTTAACAACAATTAATGGGAATTTTATAATAAGACATACGAGAGCAAGGCAAGTAAGAATGGCTGCCGCTTCAGGTCCAACAATTACTGTCAGTGGTAATTTTGAAGTTCATCCAAATGCTGATTTTGCAATTGTTACAGGATCTGGAAATACGACATTAAACGTTGATGGAAATGTAAGTTTAATTGGAGGGACTTTTTCACTAGCTACTTCGACAGGAATTGGTTTTTTAGTTGCAAGAGGTCAAAATGTTACAATTGAAGCAGCTGTTACCTTTGCAGGGCTTTTACCTGGAACATCTGGGATTTATTTTAACAGAGCTGGCTCACAAACTCTAACCATCAATCATCCATTTAGTTCAGGTTCTATTAGAAATAGATTTTATTATAATACTACCAATGTTACAGGTTTAAATGAAGTTTACAGTGGTGCTTTAGCACAAACTACAATTGATGGAACTGGAATTGCCCCTGGGATAGGCTACTCTGCATGGCCAACCTCTGGAAGTTTGTTGAAAAATTTCACTATTAACAATGTAAATGGAGTTACACTTAGCGCAAATCGCCTAATCAATACCAATTTGGCATTAACAGCCGGATTAATTACTCCAGGTGCAAATACAATTACCTTAGCAACTGGTGCAAGTTATACTGGTGGTTCAGCTACAAGTTATGTAAATGGAATATTAAATAGAGTATATTCTGCTGTTGGAAATAGTGTATTTCCAGTGGGTAAAGCTGGTGTTTATCGCCCTTTAGGATTTGAATACACAGCATTAACAGGAACTAGTACTGTTTCGGTTGAACAAATAGAATCTGCTTTAACGGGTACATTGCCTTCAAATACAAACCTAAATAACTCCAGACAATGGAACGTTTCTCAAACTGGAGGAAGTGCAATTCAATATAAGGTCACTTTAGATCCTACTAGTGATAATATTTCGGGTACTGTAGTACTTTTGAAAAAAGAATCAGGTACAATTACAAGTAATGCTTCCACATCGCCAAATTACACAAATTCAAGTACATTTTCCACGTTGACAGGTACAAATAATTTTACTTTAGGAAGCACTTGTACTGTGTCGTCTAATGCAGGGTCAAACAATACAATTTGTGATGGAACATCCTTGGCTTTGGCGGCTAATACACCTACTTTTGGAACAGGTGCATGGTCAGTAAGCGGTCCAAGTTCCTCAACTGCTCAATTTAGCAGTGTATCAGATCCGAATGCCAGTTTTTCTCCTTTATCTGGAGGAGGTGATTACATACTAACTTGGACAATTACGAATGGGAATTGTTCAGCAACTTCAAATTTAACTGCTACTGTAAATTCTCTTTCTACAAATCCAACTTCTGCAACTGCTTCTTCAACTACAATATGTATCGGCGGAAGCACTACTTTAACTTTAAATGGTGGAAGTGCTGGAACTGCGGCAGCAATACAATGGTATTCTGCATCTTGTGGAGGTACGGCAGTTGGTTCAGGAAACGCACTTTCTGTTTCTCCAACAATGACAACAACTTATTATGGTCGTTTTGAAGGAACTTGTAATAATACTACATGCGCAAGTGTTACAATTACAGTTAATCAACTTCCAACTGCAAGTGCAGGTTCAACAATTTCCACTTTCGTAGGTGACTACGAAACAATTTCTGGAGCAAGTGCAACAAACGGAACGATTTTATGGACAGAAAATGGTGCTGGAAATTTTGATGAAATTTGGTTTCCTGTTGGAAATCCAACAACATTAACGCCAACTTATTATGTTGATGAAGCAGATTGGGGAAATACTATAACATTGACCATGACAGTAACTGGTTTAGGTGCCTGCATAGCAAATACTGCAACTGCAGCTGTAACACTAAATACAAATAATTTACCTGGATTGTGGCATTACCAATGCGGTACAACAACGCCATTTATAGATGAGTACATTTATACATATGCAGTACCAGGGGCAACTAATTATAGGATTAGAATTAACGATGGCACAACTTCGGAAGTAAGAACAACAAATTCAACTGTTTTCTATTTCCGTCAATTTACTACTGCAAAATACAACACTATATACAATTGTGATGTTGATGCTTTTGTAGGAGGGTCATGGGTTGGTTATGGTCCAGTTTGTCAAGTTACAACGCCAACAATTCCATTGACAAAGGTGACAACCTCACAATGTGGAATTACCTTAGCGGCATTAAACACGAGCATATTTGCTGATGCTGTTTGGGGAGTAACTGATTATGAATTTTCTGCTTTTGATGGAGTTTCCACACAGACTTTTCAAACAACAAATAGATTCTTCAACTTAACACAGTTGGCATCGTATAATTTTTCTACTTCTTACGCAGTAACTGTAAGAACTAGAACAAACGGAGTTTGGACAGGATTTGGAGCTTCATGTAATGTTTCAACACCAGCGCAAGTTACGCAAATTGAAGCTGCACAATGTGGCAGTATTTTAACAAATAATTCAACCGATATTTATTGTGCAAATATTCTAGGGACAACTATTTATGAATTTAGATTGGTAAATGGGGGTACAACATTAACAATTCAAAAACCTTCTAGAACTTTTAAATTCTCTCAAGTCACAGGTTGTTTACCTGGTGCAATGTATGCTGTTAGTGTTAGAACATTTACAAATGGAAGCTGGTCAACTTTTGGTCCTTCATGTAATATTACTTCGGCATCTTCTTTAAGTAAAATAATTTCTACACAATGTGGAACAACTTTAACTGATATAAATACAGATTTATATGCTGATAATGTTGTAAGTGCTACTCAATATCGCTTTAGAGTTACAAATAGTGATGGAACAGTAACAATTGATAAAGCATCTAGAACTTTTAAATTAACACAACTTACAAATGTTAAATATGAAGAAGTCAACACAATAGATGTGAATGTATTTGTAAATGGAGCTTGGATTGGTTATGGGGCAACATGCAATGTAACAAGTCCAGTACTTCCTACTTCTAAAATTCAGACCTTACAATGTGGAATTACAGTTCCTAGTATTCAAACTGTTCTTTATGCAGATGCAATTTATGGCGCAACGCAATATCGTTTTAGAGTTAATGGTAGTTTTGTAGCAACAAAAACAAACAGATTATTTAAATTATCTGAAATACCAGGATTAGCAATAAATACAACTTATGCAATAGATGTTTCAGTCTATGTTAATGCTGCTTGGCAAGCTTATGGCACAAGTTGTAATGTTACTTCGCCAGGGGTTTTGGCTTTAGCAGTTAACAATAACCCAAGTGAAATTCAAGAAGAATTGAATACAATTGACTCAGAAATTGCTGCAATTACAAATACTAATGATGAAGATCGAGTACTAGAGTTTGATGCTAGTGGTTTTCCAAATCCTTTCACGAAAGAATTTAGTATTCAATTAAATTCAAATTCTGACGAAGATATCATAATCGAAATTAGCGATGTAACTGGAAAAAAATTAGGAATTTATTCATTAAAAAAATCAGATTTAGAGACAACATTAATAGGTCAAAATTTTCAAGCTGGCTTATATCATCTAACGATTAAACAAGGAAATAATTCAAAATTACTAAAAGTAATAAAGTATTAATATTTTAAAATAATTTTATAAAAGCCGATTTCTATATTTAGAATCGGCTTTTTTGTTTTAAAAAATTCGCCATAAATGAGAAATTACATTCTTGATTTATAATTCTTTATTTATATTTGCAACATGGAACAAAGAGAAGATAAATTAAAGGAGGTAATTTCGCACGCAAAAGAATACGGATATATTTTTCCTTCATCTGAAATATATGATGGATTGGCAGCAACCTATGATTATGGTCAATTGGGAGCAGAATTGAAAAATAACATCAAATCGTATTGGTGGAAATCAATGGTTCAAATGCATGAAAATATTGTAGGAATTGATTCTTCCATTTTTATGCATCCAAAAACATGGGAAGCATCTGGTCACGTTGATGCTTTTAATGATCCATTAATCGATAACAAAGATTCCAAAAAAAGATACAGAGCAGATGTGTTAATTGAAGAACATATTGAAAAAATAAATCAAAAAATCGAAAAAGAAGTTGATAAAGGCTTCAAACGTTTTGGAGATTCTTTTGATGAAGTTCAATTTAGAGCTACAAATCCGAATTTGCTGAGAAATGCTGAAAAAATTCAAGAAATTGAAAATCGCATGAGAGAAACACTTGGAAAAAATGATTTAGAAGGTGTTTATCAATTAATTATTGACTTAGAAATTGTGTGTCCTATTTCTGGTTCAAAAAATTGGACAGAAGTTAGACAATTTAATTTGATGTTTTCTACTGAATTAGGTTCAGTTGCAGGTGATGCTTCGACAATCTACCTACGTCCAGAAACTGCGCAAGGAATATTTGTAAACTTTTTGAATGTTCAAAAATCAGGAAGAATGAAAATTCCTTTTGGAATTGCACAAATCGGAAAAGCGTTTAGAAATGAAATCGTTGCTAGGCAATTTATTTTCCGTATGCGGGAATTTGAACAAATGGAAATGCAATTTTTTGTACGACCAGGTGAAGAAATGAAATGGTATGAATACTGGAAAGAAGCACGAATTAAATGGCATAAAGCATTGAATTTAGGTGAAAAAAATTACCGTTTCCATGACCATATAAAATTAGCTCATTATGCCAACGCAGCGGCGGATATTGAATTTAATTTCCCAATGGGTTTTAAAGAATTAGAAGGAATTCATTCCAGAACTGATTATGATTTAAAACAACACGAAAAATTCTCTGGAAAAAAATTACAGTATTTTGATCCTGAAATAAATGAAAATTATGTACCCTATGTTGTTGAAACATCAGTTGGATTAGATAGAATGTTTCTCTCTGTTTTGAGTTCATCTTTACAAAATGAAATATTGGAAGACGGATCTGAAAGAGTTGTATTAAAACTCCCTGCTCCTTTAGCGCCCTATAAAGTTGCTATCATGCCTTTGACAAAAAAAGATGGATTACCTGAAAAAGCACGGGAAATTTTTGACTCTTTAAAATTTGACTTTCTTTGTCAATACGATGAAAAAGATTCTCCAGGAAAACGTTATAGAAGACAGGATGCAATCGGAACTCCATTCTGTGTCATGGTCGATCATCAAACAATGGAAGACAATACAGTAACCATTCGAGATAGAGACACCATGTTGCAAGAAAGAATCTCAATTTCAGATTTAAATTCAAAAATAGCTTCCAAAGTTGACATGAAATTTTTATTAAATAAATAAGAATTTTTTATTTAGTTACTTTAAAAGCAGTAAAAATACTGATTAAAAATTCTCCTTAAATTAATTTTTTAAGGAGAATTTTTAGCTTCTTAAAGTTATTGTCAAAATGATTCGTCTTTTTATTTATTCATTTAGTCGAAAAATCTAAATCCTAAATTTTAGCATTATTCTTAATATAATTGTCAAAAAAACGTTTCATCGACTACGAAATCGATTTAGTAGCAGATAATTAGACTACTAAATCGAAAAAAATTAGAAAAACATTAGAGAAATTTTTTTTATCTAAAATAAATCCTTAATTTTATTGAACTTATTAATGAATAGTTTGTTAAATAACTATTAAATAATTCATAAAAAAATGATAAATCGACTACAAAAAAGAATCAAGTCACCAAATTCGTTTTTTAGGCTGAGTTACGTGACCGTGTTGTTTGCATTATTTTTTGCAAATACATTTTTTGCACAAATTGATGTGACTTCATCTGGTGGGACACCTGCAGCTTCTTATGGAACGCTAAAGTTGTCATTTGATGCAATCAATGCTGGTACACACACAGGCGTAATCACAATTGGAGTTTCAGGCAATACCACAGAAACAGCAATAGCAGCTTTAAATGCTTCTGGTTCAGGTTCTGCATCTTATTCTGGAATTACTATCTCCCCAACGGGAGGAGCTTCAAGAACAATTTCAGGAGCAATTGCAG
>CAMBRH010000056.1 GCA_945870115.1 Chitinophaga pinensis
ACTAAAAAATTTGTTTTGAACATGTGATTTAAGTTCATTTGTAGAGTTGTTTAAAATGTTTGCTTTTTAGGCGTTTCTAAAAGTGGAAAATTTTGAGTTTATGCCCGTAAATGATAAATTTTCAACTAAAAACAACGACAAAATCAAACTTTATAAACATACTCTACTAATTTTTTACAATTTTATAAACTCCCTCTTCAGATTTAACAAAATAAATCCCTGCTTGAAAGTGAAGTAAATCAAATTCTAAATTATTTTCCAGCACCGTTTTTGAAAAAATTTCTTTTCCATTCAAATCATAAATTGTCCAAACAATATCTTTCTTGGAGTTATAAATAAACAATTTATCTTTCGTCGGATTAGGAAAAATCGTTAATTCTCCAGAAAATGGTGTTTCTTGAGTAGCAAAATAATCGATTGAATCAATGTAAAAATTGTCAATTCCCGCTTCTGTAATATTAATTGTTGGCTGATAATCACTAACTTTTAAAATAATTTGCATATTTTCGGTTAAATCGATGTAATCTGAAACTAGAAAACTTTTTTGGTTCCAATAATAAAATTTAGAAACATCAGAAGCTTGAGAATCGATCAAAACTGTTTTTAATCCATTTGAAACATAAATTTTTAAAGTATCGTCAAATGGAGGAATTGGTCCATGAAAATTGTAAAACCACCTTTCATAATGAATATATGGCGTTTTAGCATCTTTTAAATCAAAAATAGGTGAATATAAAGTCACTAAACCATATTTAATATTATCAAAATCTGGATTTATACTTGGGTCATTTCCAGTTACAAAAGCCATCGATTCACAATCGTTTTCTGAATCAAATCCTGGTGCAGAGTTTGAACTTGTTGCATTTGGTTTCCCTCGTTCCCACAAACCGGTGGTGGCAGCAATCGTGCTTGTTGTCCACCCAAAATCAAACGCAAAATCGTCGTAAATTCCTTTTTCAAGATAAACGGTAATTTCTCCCGTACTTTGATTTATTTCTTGGTCAAAACAAGTTGTCTTAAACAACCACTTTCCGACTGTAATTCGATAGTTTTCTGCATAATAAAGTTGAAAATCAGCTTCGCCTAAACCATTTGAAAGAATATCATCACTTGTTAAAGAGGATGATAAACGCACATTTGCTCCTAAAATAACTTGGTTTGTTTGTTTATCTTTCACATGAACTTTAAAATTGAATTTCGGAATCGGAACTAAACTCACATTCAAAACAGTAACAATGCCAGAATTTAATGTCACATCAATTATTTGTGGGTAAAAACCAACCTTAAAAAATACGACTTGAAAAACTCCGTCTCCAGAAACACCAGTTGCATAATCGCCATTTGTTTTGGTTTTTTCCGAATAATCTTGGTTACTAATCCCAACTTCAACATCACTTAAAGGCAAATTATTTGAACTATTTACAACATTTCCTTCTAAAAATGAAGCTCTTTTATACGTTGGTCGAGCAATGAATAATCCTTCCGTAATATCAGCTGCCACAATTATTCCAGAAGGTAAAAATGGATAGGAAGCCCATGTTCCATCAAAACCAATTGTTTGCGTTGGATAAGTATCAAAATCAGCAACTTGGATTAAATTATGTGGCCTTGAAGCATCAAAAATTGCTACTCCATCTGAATAATAACTTGCAATTAAATATTCATTCATATAATGCACGTTGTGCGGAATCACATTTTTTCCCGGAGAAGATTGAACTAAATCCAACTCTACAATATTTGCTGGATCAGATAAATCATATGAACCTATAAATGCTCCTGAAACTTCATCCGTAGAAAAACCAAGTTGACCATCTGGGCTTGTCCAAATGTTATGTGTAAAGGTATTATGTGTTGTTTTTGTGCCTAATAAAATTGGATTTGCTTTGTCAGAAATATCAACAATACTCATAAAACCATCAGCAATATGAGCCAAATACATGGTGTCGCCTAAAACATAACCATCGTGACAATACCAATTATCAAAAGTCCCAACTTCAATTGGATTCATTGGATCGGTGTGAATATCTAAAATAATCACTCCACCATTTCCTCTGTTTGCTCCCATAATATAGGCATATCCTGAAGAATCGATAAATAAGGTATGAGCAGATTGCCATTCACTTCCAATAGTTCCAGTATAATAAGTTGAAGTAATTCCAGCAGCATTTGGAAGCGAATTCATGTCAATAATAAGCAAACCGCTTTCGGCTTCGGTGGTCACATAAGCGTAATTTTGCCAAGTATTGATATCACGCCAAATTGATTCCGCGCCGTCTTCCCAATAAACTTCTATTGGATTTGATGGAATGGTTACATCTACAATTGAAGTACCTTTTCTAGCACCTACAAGCGCATATCCGTTCCCTGAAGCGTCAACATGTCCCCAAACATCATTTAAATAAGTGTTGTGAGCTTCAACGTAATTAATATGAGAAATTGAGTCAAAATTTTCTTGACTTAGACCAAAAAAAGAACTAAAAGTAAAGCTAAAAGCTATAATATAAAAAGTAATTTTCTTCATATCAAAGGATAAAAATGGCGGCAAAAATAAAAATCAAAATGATTACTAAATACTGCCAAACATCAACAAAATAAGGTAATAATTTCTTTATGTCTTCTAATATTTTCATGCTTTCGGAGTATAATATTGTAAAGTTAGGCAAAAAAAAATTGATTTTTCTTTCAAAAAAGAATTTTATAAATGATTTTTTACTATTATTGCAATATGAATAAAGGAATAGTAAAATTTTTTAACGAGACTAAAGGATTTGGTTTTATTAAAGAGGAAGGAACAGACAAAGAATATTTCGTGCACGTTTCAGGTTTAATTAACAAAATTAACGAAAACGACGAAGTAACTTTCGACCTTCAAGATGGTAAAAAAGGATTGAATGCAGTAAACGTTAAATTGGCTTAATTTTTTTAAGCTTTAACGAATATTAATAAATTCATTTTGACACAGGAGCTTTTGGCTCCTTTTTTTGTGTCAAAATATGAGAAATTTCATTTTTAAAATTCAATGTGCAACAATAAACTTTTTAGTAATAATTGACTTCTCATTTTCTATATTTAGGAAATAATGACCATTCTTAATATTTGAAAAATCACTTATTAGTTTACCATCTGAATAAGAACTTTCAATAAAAACTTCTTGTCCTTGTGAATTGAAAATCCTGATTTTTTGTTTTTCCAAATCCTCACCTTCTATTGTCAAACTTTGAGAAACAGGCATAGGATACAAATTAAATGATTCTGATTCCTTTTTAAATTTTTTAATTTCAAAGATGGTTTTTTCTCCGTTATAATCAACTTGTGACAATCTATAATAAGAAATAGAATTTATATTTGAAACATCTAAATAGTCATAATAATTACTTGAAGAACTTGTACCATTTCCTGCAATATTAGTTAAGAAATTCCAATTTAAACCATCATTAGATTGTTCTATAACAAAATAGTCATTGTCTCTTTCTGATTTTGTTTCCCAAGTCAGCAAAGCATTATTGATTACATTTGTGATAGTAAAATTTGCAAGTTCAACTGGTAGATTTACTGGTGTCGTTAATGATAAATCATCAAAATACGCATCAACAGAAGCACCATTATTACTTATTGACAGCAATCTAATTCTAACAAATCTTGTTCCAATTGGAGCATTTCTAGTATCTGAATTAGAAGTCCAAACAGCTGTAGAACTTTGTAATCCTGTATCATAGCTACCTAAAACAGCGTTATTTGCTGCATTTCGATATTCTACAATAATACGGGCTTGATCTCTTGGATTTTGACTAAAAACTCTTGTGAAACCGGCAAAAGTAAATGATTGAGCTCCACCATCAATCGTTGCTGATCTTCCATTTACATCGATATCTAAACGTAATTCTCTATTTGCTGATGTACATCCACAATAAAAATAGTGACTTCCACCATTTGCAGCTGGGAATCCATTTTGATTATGCGTAATTCTCCATCCAGTTCCTGTAAAGCAATTAGCAGCCGCCCCTCCAACTTGAACCCAACCAGTTGCAGTTGGGTCTCCACCTTCAGCACCTGGGTTTGTTATTAAATTTTGTGACCAAGCAATCATTTCACATGTGAAAAGAATTATTGCAATTATTAGTAGATTTTTCATGACAATTAGTTTTAATTAAATTGTTTTTTTAAACTTATTTATAGTTAAATCTAAAAAATAATTTTCATTAAATACTACTCTTTTTTGCTCATTTTTTCATAGCTATAAAATAAATGAATAAAGTACACTTTTGAATGAATATTTATATGCGTGCATATTAAAAATTAATCATTTTTTAACATAAAAAGCTCCACAAAAATTATTTATGAAATATTAAAATAAAGATTTTAATATTTCATTGAAGAAGAAAGTCAATTAAAGCCATATATTTCTTTCTAATGCCCTCAAAAAGGTATCAAACAAGTAACACTCGTGCCTTTTTCGCTAGATTCTACAGAAAATTTTCCTTTTAAATCCTCGCAACGGCGTTTCATGTTTAAAATTCCATTGCCAAAACTAATTTCTTTAAGGTCAAAACCTTTACCATTATCAGATAATGAAAGTTCAAAAGAATCATTTTTATCAGTTAAATTGATTTTTATTTCACTTGCTTCAGCGTATTTAATCGTGTTTTGAATAAATTCTTGCACAATTCTATAACAATTAAGCAATTGTAAACCATTTAAAGACTTTGTTGCTTGTATATCAGATTTAATATCCACAAAAAGACTATTTGGCAAAACAGCTCTTAATTCTGAAATACGCGTAATCAGTAATTCAAATGAGCCTTCATCGTGGTTCATTGCCCAAATTGTATCACGCAAATCTTTCATTGTTAAACGACCGAAATTGGATAAGTCAGCAATTTTATCAATTCTCGTTTGAGGATTTTCAACATATTCTAAATTGTCAAGCGAACTAATCATAAAGGTTAAATGTGAACCAATATTATCGTGTAATTCCCGTCCAATTCTTAATTTTTCATCTAAAAAATCCTTTTCCAAACGAGATTTTTCTAATTCTTCGTTTAATTTAGCTTGCTTAAGAATATTTTTTCGCTTCGATTTTTGATAACGATACACAAAAAACAAAATTAACAACACGAAAAAAACTGCTGACAAACTTAAAGTTATCCATTTTTTATTCGCCTCAAGCTTTAAGTTTTTCTCTGCTAATTCACGTTTTGTTTTTTCAGTTCCATATTTAACTTCGAAATTTGCTAGTTCATTTTTAACATTTTTATTCAATGCAGAATCTTCTAATTCTTTGAACTTCTTAAAATGAAAAAGGGCATTTCCAAAAGCGCCCTTTCTTTCATATAAATCAGCTAACCTCTCCAAACAAAACCTTTCTAAGGAATTATATTTTGTTTTACGTGCAAGAATAATACTTTTTTCGTAATAAAAAATTGCACTGTCGATAACTGGAATTTCGTAAAAAATATCTCCGCGATAAGCTAAATTATCTGCAATTCCCCAATCATCTTTGGTTTTATATCTGATTTCATCTGATTTATCCAAATATGAAAAAGCCAATTTGAAAAGCTTCTTTTTAGCATAAGCCACAGCAATTTTGTTTAAACTAAACGGAATACTAATTACTACGTTTTTTTCTTGAGCAATTTTTAATGACTTTTTGTAATAATACAATGCACTATCAACTTCTCTTTCCAAAAATAATTCGCCATAATTATTGTAAATCGGAGCCAATTCTTTACCTATATTATTTTGCTCTCCAATTTTTATAGCCAATCTGAAATAGTAGAACCCTTTTTTTTCATCGACGTAGCGAATTCTAAAGCCAATATCTGAATAAATTCTTGCTACTTTTTCAAAATTCTTCTGTTTTTCAAATATTTTTACAGATTTTATATAATTTGCAACAGAAAGGTCGTAAACTCCAAGTAAAGCATAAACCAAACCTAAATTATTTAAGGAATTTGCTTGACCAACTTCATAATTTATTCGTTTTGAGTCACGAATATTCTTTTCAAAAAGTGATTTACATGTTTCAAGATTATTTGAAATAAAAGTATAATCAAGCTTGTTTATTGAATCAATTTCTTTCTTAAATTGTGAAAACCCGCAAAAAGCAAGTAGTAGAAATGGTAGTAAGAATTTGATTTTCATTAATAAATCATTTTTCTTCGACAACAGTTTCTGCCTCTAAAACACTAATTTTATCTTTCAATTTGATAATTTCTCGTTCCTTTGTTTTATACTTTCTGTAATCAAAAATCGAAGAAGATAAATAGCCTAAAACCAGGCAAACAATCATTAACAATGTTACAGATATTTCAATTTTGAAAAAGATGAAATTAACTTCTGTTTCCTGCCAATTGATAATCGCAAAAATAATGATGAATAAAGTTAATAAAATTGTCATCACCAACTTAAACTTTTTCCAAGGACTTAATAATAACCAGAATTCTTTCATTTTATTTATATTTTAATTATTTTTTGACAAAGTTAATTTTTATCACTTAGAATCACGCAAATATTTTGGGCAAACTTCTTACTTACCCTAGATTTTTGATTATTTACAGAAATTTCAATAGATTCATCAAAATCTAATTTGGACAAAACCTCGATTTCATTGTTTATTGATAAGCCTAATTCTTGCACAAACTTCAAAAAAACGGCAGAATTATCTTTTACTGAAACCATTTTACATTTTTTTCCTGTTTGGATTTCAGATAAAAATAATTTCGAGGCAATTTTTATTTCTCCTTTTTCAGTTGGAATTGGATCACCATGTGGATCTATTTTTGGAAAACCTAAAAATTTATCCAATTTTTCAACTAATTTCACTGATTGAATGTGTTCTAATTGTTCTGCTACTTCATGCACCTCATCCCATGTAAAATCCAATTTCTGATACAGAAAAGTCTCCCAAAGTCGGTGTTTTCTAATGATTGTCATTCCGAATAGTCTTCCTTTTTCTGTCAATTGAATTTTACCGTATTTTTCATATTCAATTAATGCTTTTTCACGCAATTTTTTCAACATGACATTTACCGAAGAAGGTTTTACAGATAAACTTAAAGCCAATTCATTTGTTCCAACGCCCAAATTTGAGCTTGATTCAAGATCCAAACTCAAAATATGTTTGATGTAATTTTCTTCTGTGATACTAAGCATTTTACAAATGTAAAATAAAATATGATATAAAATTTGTTAGATTAATCTAACTTTATTACTTTTGTGAAAATAACTTTAAAGTTTTATGCGTACAATAATTTTTATATTCCTTTGTTTTTCAATGTATTCATTTTCCCAAAATGAATTAAAAAATTTCGATTTTAAAGGGAAAATTATTTCATCTGAAAAAATAGATTTTAAAAATTGTATTGTCGGTATTACAAATTCAAAACAAAAAATACCCATCGATTCAACTGGAAATTTCACTTTCACGCATAGCGAAGAAAATAAATTCCTTTTAAATTGTAATTGCCTGGGTTTTGAAACCAAAACAATTCAGATTAGTCCAAAAAACATCCAAGGAAAGGAAATAATTTTTGAATTTATTGCGAAATTAAATGAACTTGCAGAAATTTCATTGATTGGCACAATCAAGGAAGTAAATAGGTTGGATAATCCAATTATTACAGATGTTTACGACAAAAAATTCTTTGTCAAAAATCCTACTCCAAACTTAATGGACATGATGGATCGCATGAATGGTGTGCGACCGCAGGTAAATTGCAATGTTTGTGGAACAGGTGATATTCACCTCAATGGCTTGGAAGGTCCCTACACTTTAATTGTTTTGGATGGTGTGCCCATCGTTGGTGGACTTTCTTCAGTTTACGGTTTGTCAGGAATTCCAAGTTTTTTAATCGATCGGATTGAAATCACGAAAGGCCCAGCTTCTAGTATATATGGAAGTGAAGCCGTTGCTGGTGTGATTCACGCTTTTACTAAAAAACCAAGCAAAAATCCTGAAATTCAATTTCAAAATTTTACTACAAGCCACTTAGAAAGCAATACAGATTTAGGAGTCAATTTTCTAATTGGAAAAAAAATACATTCATTTTCAAGTTTCAATCATTTTTACAATCATTTAATATTAGATCAAAATAAGGATAACTTTACTGATATTCCATTACAAAATAGATTTTCAGTCTTCCAAAAATTTCAAATTGAGCGGAAAGACAAAAAAATATTTACAATAAATGGGCGGTATTTGCAGGAAAAACGTTGGGGTGGAGAATTAAATTGGAACGAAAATTTTTTAGGTGGTGACAGTATTTATGCCGAAGCAATTAACATTAAACGTGGAGAAATAAATCTGATGTATCAATTGCCGATAAAGGAAAAAATTCTTTTGCTTAGTCATTTGAATTTTCATCAACAAAGGAGCTTCTATGGAACAAATCAATTTGATGCTAATCAAGAATTAGCGTTTTTTCAATTAACATGGGATAAAAAGCACAATATTCATCAGTTTTTTTCAGGATTAACTTACCGTGAAACGCATTATGACGACAATACCTTTTTAACACAGAGCTTAGATTCTATTCCTGTTAACGAAAAATTAATTACAAGAATTCCGAGTGCATTTTGGCAGCACGACATCAAAATTGGACAAAAAGCAACATTACTGTATTCATTTCGAACAGATTACCATAAAGAACATAAATTCATTTTCACTCCAAGATTTGCATATATGCATAAAATAAGTGAAAAGTTTCAATTCCGAATTCATGCAGGAACAGGTTTTAGAATTGTAAATTTATTTTCAGAAGATCACGCGTCATTGACTGGTTCACGACAAATCGTAATCTCAGAAAATTTAAATCCAGAAAAATCAAAAAGTATCAATTCATCAATAACTTATTTAAAGAAAATTAAACAAAACATTAATTTCGAAGTTGATGTTCAAGGTTTTTACACCTATTTTTCCAACAGAATTATCCCAGATTACTTAACGAATTCAAATCAAATCATCTATTCCAACAGTTCCGGATATGCGCAAAGTTTAGGCACAAGTATTGATTTTAAATTAACAAAAAACAACCATTTTTCTTTTCAAACTGGTATTACTTTTATGGAAGTAAATTCTATAGAAAATGGAACCAAAGAACAACAATTGCTCACAGAAAAAGTAAGTGGAAATTATACATTTTCCTATTCTTTTCAAAATTTTCCTTTAACAATTGATTACACAGGAAATTTTGTTGGACCAATGCGACTGCCAATTTTAAACGATTTAGATCCAAGACCCGAATTTTCAAAAACTTATTCCATTCAAAACGTACAATTTACATTCAAAACAAAAAAAGAAATTGCATTTTTCGGAGGAATTAAAAACATATTAAACTGGACGCCTGCGAAAAATACTCCTTTTTTAATCGCAAGAACTACTGATCCTTTTGACAAAGGAGTTGAAACAAGCAATGAAGGAAAGATTCTTTCAACGAATTCAAATCCTTTTGCATTAAGTTTTGATCCCGCTTATGTTTATGCACCAAATCAAGGAATAAGATTTTTTGTAGGAATTCGAATTACTTTTAAGCAAAAAAAAAGTGACATTTAATGGTAATTCAGTAATGTTTTTTTTACCTAAAGTTCATGTCTTTTATACTGATTAAACAAATTATTTTAAATTTTATTAAACCTTTTTAAATTAGTTTTGTCAAAGCCTATATAATTTAAAAAGTAGAAACCATGAAATCAATTATTTTAACAGTTTGCATTTTAGCATCAGCGCAAATCTTAAGTGCACAAGAAAAAGGTAAAGAAAAAATGAGTCCAGAACAAAAATCTGAGAATTTAACAAATCACCTAGATTCTAAATTATTTTTAAGTGACGAACAAGAAAAAACCGTTTACAACATTCAATTAAAATCGGTTAAAAAAGCAGAAGAAATTAGAAAAAACAGTGCATTGACCAAAGAAGAGAAAAAAACAACGTTAAATTCACTTCAGAAATCAACTCAAGATGAAATCAAATTAGTTTTAGACGACAAACAAAAAATCAAATTTGAAGAACTTCAAGTAAAAAGAGAAGAAAAGAAGAAAGAGAAAGTTAAATAATACCTGCATTGAAAAAACATATTTTTTTAATAATCAACTTTAAAAAAATATGTTTTTTTTGTAAATTAAAATAATTTTCATAATTTAACGCCACAAATGTTAAAACTCTAATATGAAATTATCTTTACAATTTACAAACGCATTCGTTTTTGTACTAGGATTAAACTTTCTATGCTTTAGTCAGCAAGTAAAAAGCCCTATTTCAAATCCGTCAAATTCTAATGAAAAATGTGGTTTTAAAGAAAAACACCAACAACTTTTACAAAATGATGCCAATTATGCTTTAAAAAGGCAACAAGAAGAAATTCACATTGAAAATTTCACTCGAAATCCACTAGTTGAGAAGGTCGTTCTAACCATTCCAGTGGTAATTCATATCATTCATAAAGGTGAAGCAGTTGGAACTGGAACAAATATTTCAACAGCTCAAATTCAAAGTGCTATTGATAATTTAAATACAGCATATTCAAATGGAGCTCCATATAACGGAGTCAATACTGATATTCAATTTTGCCTTGCACAAAGAGATCCTAGTGGGAATCCACATACAGGAATCAATCGGGTAAATGGTTCTGGACTTTCTGGTTATACAGCCGGCGGAATTGGAACAGGTGGAGCAGTTGAAACATCTGTTAAAGCCTTAAGTGTTTGGGACAATACACGTTATTATAACTTTTGGATTGTTTCAGAAATAGATAATAATGATGGAGGATCTGGAACTCAAGGATATGCTTACTTTCCTGGCGCAGGACCAACAGTAGATGGAGCGGTAATGCTTTATAATGCATTTGGATATGACCCAACTGGTGCTTTGGGTTACAATTTAAAATCCTACACAAACAGAAATGCTACGCCAATTCATGAAGTTGGCCATGCCTTAAATTTATACCATACTTTTGAAGGTGATGGATCTGGATCAACTTGTCCAGGAGCTGGAAATCTATGTGGTAGTAACGTGGGAGACTGTGTTGGGGATACTCCTCCACATAAAAGATCAAATTCAGATTGTCTTATAAATACGAATGACGCAACTTGTAACAATGTTGACAGAGATTTATACGTACATAATTTTATGGACTATTCATCTGATGTGTGTCAAAGTCAATTCACCGCAAATCAAGCAACTAGAATGACTGCAACACTAACAAGTGGAGGTTTGAGAGCAAGTTTAACCAGTTCCAATGGTTGTAACCCAGTATTTGCAAATGATGTAAGTATTTCAAACATAGTTGCTCCAACAGGAACATATTGTTTTACAACATTTTCTCCTCAAGTATCATTAAAAAATGTTGGAACATCAGTTTTAACTTCAGCTACCATTACATACAATATTGATGGCGGATCAAATCAAGTTTTTTCTTGGACGGGAAATTTATCTTCAGGTTCATCAGAAATAGTAACACTGAATTCGATCTCAACCACAACTGGAACGCATACTTTTAATGCAACTTCGACTTTACCAAATGGTCTCGCAGATCAATATACTCCAAATAATTTAGCTGCACAAACTTTTACAATTTCAAGTTCATTGCCATTACCGTTTGTTGAAAATTTTGAGGAAACTTTTCCACCAATTAACTGGACCAATACATCTGAAGATGGAGCAACAAATGACACTTGGGATACCGACGGTTATAAAATGTGGGAAAAAAGAACTACCGCTGGCAATGCTGGAAGTACTTTTTCAGCCGGGATTAACAATTTCAATAATGCCTATGTTTCAAGTATCAGTTCAAGCGATGCTTTAATTACGCCATCTATTGACTTACAAACAGCATCCGCTCCAAGTTTAACATTTAAAGTAGCCTATAAAAATTATCCTGGATATTCTGATTCACTTCGAGTTCTAATTTCAACTGATTGTGGTGTCAATTTCACACCAATATATACAAAATCAGGCGCTACACTAGCAACAAACGGAAGCTTAACAACTAGTTTTGCACCTTTAGTCGCAGGTGATTGGAGAACTGAGACAGTTGATTTAACTGCTTATGCTGGAAATATTATTAAATTGCAATTCGAATCAATAAATCAATATGGAAATAATATTTTTATTGATAATATTAATCTAATTGACAATTGTTCAGCGCCAGTTGTTTCTACTCAACCAACGAATTCAACTTCATGTACCACAACAAATACGAGTTTTTCAGTTACAAACACGGGTGGTGGAACTTATCAATGGCAAGAAAATAATGGTGGAGGATTTGTAAATATTTCAAATGGTGGAATATATTCAAATGCAACAACTTCAACTCTAAATCTAACTGGAGTTACTCTAGGTATGAATACATATCAGTATAGATGTGTAATAACAAATGGGTGTGGTTTTGCAAATTCAAATGCTGCTTTACTTACAGTAAATAGCATTCCGACTACTCCAAGTATTTCGGCCGGTGGATTAACTAGTTTCTGTTCAGGAGGAAATGTGGTACTTACCTCTTCTGCTTCTTCAGGAAATACGTGGTCAAATGGATTAACAACGCAATCAATTACAGTAAATTCGACAGGGAATTACAGTGTAAATTCAACAGTTAATTCATGTACATCAAGTCTCTCTAATAACATCGCTGTAACAGTAAATCCAAATCCTATTATTTCATTAGGAACATTTAATGACCCTATTAGTTGTGCAAGTTCAACTGGTTCAATTCAAATTACTGGCACAGGAAGTGGAAATATATCATGGAATGGAACTTCTTCTGGCAATATGAATGGAATTACCTTGCCAACAACAATTTCAAACTTAAGTGCTGGAACATACAACATCACTTTTGACAATGGCTGTTTGTCAAACACTATTTCTAGAACTTTAAATGACCCTGGAGCACCTGCAATTCCAACTATTTCAGCTAGTGGTTCAACAAATATCTGTAATGGCAATTCTGTTACCTTAACTTCTTCAGCATCAAGTGGGAATTTATGGTCTGATGGTCAAACAACTCAATCAATTGTTGTTTCAACTGGAGGAAATTTTTCTGTAACAACCACGGTTTTAGGATGTTCATCCACATCTGCAAATACAACAGTAAATTTAATAGCAAATCCTACAACTCCATCAATTACAGCTAATGGTCCTACTTCTTTTTGTGCTGGAGGAAATGTTGTTTTAAGCTCATCAGCATCTACCGGAAATGTTTGGAGCACTGGTGAAACAACACAATCAATAACGGTTAATTCGACTGGAAATTACTCTGTATCAGAAATTGCTAACGGATGTTCTTCTCCCCTTTCACTTATTACGGTAGTAAATGTAAATAACGGGCCAGCTATCTCACTAGGTAATTCAGTAAACCCCTCAACTTGTGCAATTTTGGATGGATCAATTGAGGTTTTAGGTAGTGGTTCAGGAAATTTAACTTGGAACGGAACAGCTAGTGGTTCAATGAACGGCATTACATTGCCAATTAGCATTAATGGACTTGGTGCTGGAAATTATGTGTTTACTTTAAATGATGGATGTAATTCAAATGTACTTTCAGCAAGTTTAGTTGACCCAATTTTACAAATACCAACAATATCTGCTAACGGACCAACAAATATTTGTCTTGGTGATGTGGTAATTTTAACGTCTTCCGCAAGTTCAGGAAACACTTGGTCAAGTTCAGAAACAAGTCAATCAATAACTGTTTCGGCTGCTGGTTTTTATTCGGTAACAGTTAATAATGGGAACTGTTCAGCAACTTCAATTCCGTTAGAAATAACAATTAATAATGTTGCTCCAACACCAACAATTTCTGCATCAGGTTCTTTATCCTTTTGCGAAGGAGGAAGTGTACAATTGACATCGTCAGCTTCAAGTGGAAATAACTGGTCAACTGGTGAAACAACTCAAACAATTTCAGTTTCTACTTCTGAGACAATTTCAGTTTCAAATGGAACAGGAAATTGTCAAGCAACATCTTTAACTGTTACTACAATCATGAATTTAAATCCAACTGTAAGTTTAGACCCATTCAATGCAATTTGTAATACTGCTGGTACATTTCCTTTAACTGGAGGTATTCCAACTGGTGGGATTTATAGTCTAAATGGATCTAATATAACAGATTTTGATCCAGCAAGTGCATCAATTGGAACAAATAACATAATTTACTCAATTACAGATGTGAATTCCTGCACAGGAACAGCAACTCAAAGTATTTCAGTAAATGATTGTTCTGGAATTGAAACAAATTCAAAAACATTGTTCTCAATATATCCAAATCCAACGAGTACATCAATATTCTTAAAAGGAGATGAAGCTGTTGAAATTTTGTCTGTAGAATTAAGAGATGAATTAGGTAGAGTGGTTCTAAATGTTAGTGAAATTTCAAATTCTACTGAAATTGATTTGACTTCCCTTTCAAATGGAATTTACACACTAATTATAATTGGCAATAATTTTACTGAGATTCAGAAGATACAATTATTAAAATAATTTTTCGAGAAAGATCTCAAAAAATAATTCCAAGTTTTTTTTAATTTTAAATTTAAATAAAGGCTATTCAATAAAAACGAATAGCCTTTATTTTTTTTTACTTAACCCTTTAATATTCGATGAAAAGTGTGTTTTGATAATTCAAACCTCCTGAATTAAAAATTATAAAAAATTA
>CAMBRH010000057.1 GCA_945870115.1 Chitinophaga pinensis
GGAACAGCATCAGCAAAAATTTTATTAAAAAAATCAGAAACTTGCACTCTTGTTTTTAAGCTATCAAAAGAAGTTTCTCCAAACATTGGGAAAAATAAAGTACAGGTAAAACTTCCATCCAAATTAGCCAAAGCAATCATCATAAATTCGCCACGTGGCCAAATGTGTAAACAATTTTTATCCAATTTATGTGTTCCGTCTTCGTTTGCTGGAATTACTAATTCTTTGTAACCGTGGTCTAAATATTTTTGAGAATAATCAAAAAAGGTAGATTTTTGCATGCGCATTCTCACGGCTGAAAAAGCTCCATCGGTTGCAAAAATTTTATCAAACGTTCTATTTTCTTGTTCTTTTGATTCTGAATTATTAAACGTTAAAGTATTTGTTTTTAAATCTAAATCTTGGCATTTTCTGTTGAAAAAATATTCAATATTTGGATAATCAGAAGCCAAATTCATCAATTTTTGATTTAAACCTCCACGAGAAACTGAATAAATTGCCTGGTCTTCTTTTCCATAGGCTTGATAACTCAAGGTTCCATCAACTGCGTGCATGCAACGTTTGTACATCGGAATAGAAATTGCTTTAATATCTTCCGCAATTCCTGCCAATTCAAGTGCTTTCCATCCGCGATCTGAAAGCGCTAAATTGATTGACTTACCTGCAATTAAATTTGCTTTACGAAGGTCAGGGCGACGTTCAAAAACCTCCACTTTATATCCTTTTTTGGCCAATAAAATAGCTTGTAAACTTCCTACAAGTCCTGCTCCTACAACTGCAATTTTTTTCATAAATATTAATCTTTAATTTTCAACAATCGCTTCTTCTAAATGTTTACCAAAATAATACACATCTTCAAAAGAATTGTATAATGGAACTGGTGCTAAACGAATTACGTTTGGTTCACGCCAATCTGTAACAACACCTTTTGACATTAATTTATCAAAAATTGATTTTCCTCCTCCGTGAACCAACATTGAAAGCTGAGCGCCACGTTGTTTTTTATCTCGTGGAGTAATTATTTCAAAAGTACATTTTTCTTTGTGTTTCTCTGAAATTGTATCGATAATAAATTCTAAATAGGCAGTTAAAGAATCTCTTTTTGCTGCTAATTTTTCCATTCCAACTTCATCAAAAATATCTAAAGAAGCCAAATGCACGGCCATTCCAATAACTGGAGCGTTGCTCAATTGCCAACCTTCAGCTCCTTCCATTGGTTGAAAACCTTTTTCCATTAAAAAACGGGTAGATTTATCATGTCCCCACCAACCTGCAAATCTTGGCAACTCTTTGTTGTTTGCATGTTTTTCATGAACAAACATTCCAGAAACTCCTCCTGGAGAAGAGTTCAAATATTTATAAGAACACCAAGCGGCGAAATCAACATTCCATTCGTGTAATTTCAATTGCACATTTCCAGCGGCATGCGCTAAATCCCAACCAGCGATTGCGCCAACTTCGTGAGCTGCTTTTGTAATTTTCTCAATATTAAACAATTGACCAGAATAATAATTTACTCCGCCAATCATAATTAAAGCAAGTTCTTCTCCAACTTCTGCAATTTTTGCTAAAATATCTTCTTCTCGAATTAAATGTTCACCATTTCTTGGAAAAACTTCGATTAAATTTTCTTCCAAATCCAAACCGTGAAATTTCACTTGAGATTCCAAGGCATACTGATCGCTTGGAAATGCTTTTGCTTCACAAATGATTTTAGTTCGTTTACCTTTTGGTTGGTAAAAAGAAACCATCAATAAATGTAAATTTGTTGTCAATGAATGCGTTACAACAACTTCTTTTTCTAAGCCACCAACAATTTTTGCAATTTTGCTTGTTAAATTTTCATGATACGAAAACCATGGATTTTTAGCGTGAAAATGTGCTTCAACACCATATTTTGCCCAATCGTCTAATTCTTGTTGAATGTATGTTGAAGTAGATTTTGCTTGTAAACCCAAGGAATTTCCTGTGAAATATCTAACATCTTTACCAAAAAACGTTGGCAAGAAAAACTGATTTCTATACGTTTTTAAAGGGTCTAAGAGATCTAAATTTTGAGCGAAAGTAAGTGTGTTTTCGAATTGCATCTTTGATATACAGTTTGTTATGTAATTTTTTTTATCAAAGTTAAGGAAAATATTAATTAAAATGGGTATTAAAAATTGTTTTACATTTCTTTGTGAACTAATTTTATGGAGGCTTTTAAATTTACAACAATTTTTGAGACAAAAGGTTTTGACAAAGTTACTTTATGATTTGAATAAAATCAAAACAACAACTAAGTATTTATACTTGGTTTTATAAGTGCAATTACGCATTTTTACAATTTTATTTGCAATTATCATTTTTTTATTATACTTTGATGAAAAATAAACTATTCATCTTTGAAAAAGATAAACTTATCACTATTTATTGCAATTATTACTTTTACAATAAACAATTCTAACATTTATTCACAAGAAAATACTTTACCTGTTAATGGGAATGTTGGGATTGGGACAATGAATCCATCTGCGGCACTTGATGTTAATGGAAATGTGCACATTGACTCGATGTTGATGGTTAAAGATTCTATTTTGATTCGTAAAAACGCTCGTGTTTTAGAAAACATGACTGTAGAAGGAAATTCAATTATAAAACTTGATGCAACTGTTGAAAAAGAATTGTATGTTGAAGGAAATGCACAATTTAAAACAAATGTAAACATTGATGGAACTTTGTTTTATCCCTATGCAGCAAGCGAAACTTCAAATTTAGGTAAAGACATTTTACTTATAGATCCAGTTGGAGGAAAGATTACTAGAGGTACAACATTTAACTTATCAACAGTAATTTACAATCCATTAGAAAGTTGTAAAACAGATGTAAGTGGTAATATTCCAAATCCTTTGTGGTCAAATGGATTAAATAAAATTTTTACGAATTGTAATTTAGTAAAAGTTGGAATTGGAACAGATGCACCGAGGGTAAAACTTGATGTAATTGGAACTACATTTTCCTCAAGACTTTCTCTTGGAGCCGCTAATCCAAACAATATTGGGAATAAATATTTTCATCTAAAAACATTAGCAAGTACAAATGCTTCTCAAAAAATTGTGGAAATTGAAAATAACACAGAAGAGTTATTCTCGATAAACAATAGTGGTCAATTAAAAGCAAAAGAATATGTTGATAAAATCAAATTGAAAACTTTGTTGGCAAATTCAAGTTCTGCAAAAGTTTTTACGATTGATAATAATGGAGGAGAGGTGTTTTCTGTGAGTAACACTGGTCAAGTGAAGGCAAAGGAATATCATGAAAAAATAAAATTAAAAACTTTTTTAGTGAATTCAAGTATAGCAAAAGTACTTACTGTCGAAAATAACACCACTGAGGTTTTCTCTGTCGATAATACTGGAAAAGTAAAAACAAGCCAAATAATAAATGATTCTTATTTTGCAAATTACGGCAATTTTGCAAATCAAGGTATTTTTACAAATTATGGCGAAGCAAGATTATTAGGAGAAACTATTGCTTATAAAAAAGTCACGATTCATCCTTATCTACCAAATACTGTGGATGAAGACTTATTTGTAATTGGAAATGATAATGAATTTATATTAAAAGTTAATAATTTAGGTTATTTAAAAGCAAGGAAAATTATAGTAACTTCTACAGATTGGCCAGATTATGTTTTTGAAAAGGATTATAAACTAAACAAATTGGCTGATGTTGAGCAATACATTAAAACAAATGGTCATTTGCCAAATATCCCAAGTGAAAAAGAAATAATTGAAAACGGAATTGATTTATCAGAAACTAATAAATTGATGATGGAAAAAATTGAAGAGTTAACTTTATATTTAATTCAGCAACAAAAGGAATTAGATGAATTAAAACTTATTATTAATAAAAAATGAGAAATATTATCGGTTTAATATTGATTTTAATGCATTTTTCTTTTTTTTCACAAGAAAAGAACATCTTAGGAATTTATTATGGATACCCTTATTATTTTCTTAATAAAACATATAAAAAAAATTTTAATTTACAATTAGGACTTTCGTATACGACTAATTATCCAAAATTTAGTGTCGAGTTAAAATCTCAGTATTCAACAATAAATTATACGGAAACTCCCTCAGAGCTGTATTATGGATCATTTAATAAAGCAATTGTTAAAAGAGTTTTAAAGATTAATAATTTTAAGCAATATCTAATAAGTAAGGTTCATGTTTATAATAAAAGTAATTCTAAAATTGATTTTTTAATTGGCTTAGATATTGTTAAAACATTTAATAATCAGCTTGAAGAATATTCACTAAAAGAAAATTCATCAGTTTTATTGTATGAGAGTTTTAAACCTGCAATCATAAGGAGTAAAATTGGTACAGCGGCAATAATTGGTTTTGAGTATTCTGTTATTAAACAAGATAAATTTCACTTTTTTGTTAACTTAATGAATGAATTAAAATTTAATAGTGAATATGAAGAATTAGATAAATATAGTAATGCTGTTTTTATTAAATCATCTGTGTTACTTTTATCTTTAAATGTAGGTATTGGAATAAATATTAAAAAAATAAATTGGTCAAGATTTAATTTAGAAAGAAAAAAATTATGAAAAAATTAATAGTTATAATATTCTGTTTGTATTATTTTTCATTAAGTAGTTATTCACAAACTGATCCTATAGAATTTAAATGTGATAATGAAGCAGAACAAATTATTTTTGCGGAAAATCCAGAATGTTTACAATCTTATTGGTTAAATGTTTTTGAAGATGATTTTGATGCTGTTGATTTAAATTTCAAAAAATGGACATTGCCTTATCAATGCGTTCAAAGAGACTTTAATTTTAGTGATTCTAGGCAATGGAATGCATATTATGATTTGTATGACAAATCAACATATCAAAACAATGTAATTATTGAAGATGGTAAACTGAAATTAGTAACACGATTAGAATCACCACCTAAAATTGGAACGTATTATGATTGGGAAAATGGAGGTGATATTGTAAATAATAGTTTTAATTATTCTTCCGCAGAATTATATTCAAAATATAAATTTACGGAAGGAAAGTTTGAAATCCGTTGCAAGCTGGCAAAAGGGAAAGGTTTTTTTCCGGCTTTTTGGTTAATGGGAGATGATGGAAGTGGAAATTACAATGAAATTGATATTTTTGAATTTTGGAATGAGAATAATTTTTGGGGAAATTATGATTTTGATGACTTATCAAAACATCACAAAACAAATTTTCATATAAATCATTTTTATGGTGGAATTAAAAATCATTGTTCAAAGACTTTTGAAAGTATTGATTTTTCTCAAGACTATCATGTTTTTTCATTGATTTGGACAAAATACAAATTAATTTGGTTAGTCGATGGTGAAGAAGTTCGATCTCTTTACAGATATTCGACCTTAAATGGTTCAGTTGTTGATTGTAATATAATGGAACCTTTTCAACAATATTCAAAGCGCACAATATTTCCTACAATACCAATGCAAATTGTTGTAGATTTTGCAATCCAACCTGATGAAAATTCGCCTGATGCAGACACACCTTTTCCAAGTTCATTAGACATTGATTATATACGTTATTTTAAGCAAATAGATTGTGTTTCAGATTTATATGTCACAACGAATGAACAATTAAATCTAAGTAATGAGGTTTACAATGTCATTGTAGGAAATAACGTAACATTAAGTGCTAACTTGAATGTTGCGGCAAATCAACAACTAGCAATTATTGCTTCAAACACTATTACAATCGAAGATGAAACAATTTTTGAAGATGGAAGCGAGGTCACAACAGAGATAAAACCGAATATTTGTTCTTTACACGGATTAGCAAATCCTGGGAATAATACAAATCACAGTATTGACGAATTTGTTGAGAGTCAAGACAAAAATCGCTCAAACTCTAATACATCTAATTCAAAAAGATTAAGTCAAATTGATTCAGTTGATGTTAATTCAAAAAACATCGAAAATGGAAATTTATCTATTAAGCCAAACCCAAGCAAAGGCGTATTTTCTGTCAATAAAAGGCAAAATAACTTAACAAAAATAGTTGTGTTTAACCTTTTAGGTGAAAAAATTTATGAAACAGAATTAATTTATGATGAAACCAAAATTGATTTAACTGCTCATGGCGACGGAATGTATTTTGTCGAATGTTTTGACGGAGATAAATCGCAGATGTTTAAGGTATTTAAAGAGTAATTTAAAAAGAGTAATTTAAAATAAGAATTATAAACCTAAACTCTTTTAAAATAGAAGATTTTGGGTTTATTTTACAAAAACCACCTCACTCAATCTCCTTCAACTTAATTCTCCACAAAGTTTCTGCTTTTTGAGTAGCTAATTTTTCGCCATCTAATTGGTCAACAAAAGCATCTATTAAAATATCGGAAACATTCAAATTTGCATGATTTTGTTTTTCTGAAACAGCATCATTTGTTGAAATTTCTAAGATGAAAGAAGAATCAACACTAAAAATCACGGCTATATTTAATTCAATTGTTTCGCCTTTTTTCCAGAATTTTGAACAAGAATTTAAAATCAATTCATTGATCAACATTCCAAGTGGAATAAGTGTGTTCATTGAAAAAACTGGCGCCCAACATTGCACGTTTAACACTAAATAATTCGATTCATTTGTGTAGCGAATACTTGCTATTAAGTCTAGTAAAAAATCTTGAACACTTGGTCGGTTGTTTTCAACAGATTTCAGTAAAATTAGATGAATGGATGAAAGTGTTTGAACTTTTAATTGAATTTCTTTTAAAATATCTCTATTAATTTCTTCCGATTCTGTGAGGTAAATATTTGTTAGACTTGAAAGAATTTGCAAATTGTTATTTACACGGTGTTGCACTTCACGAATCAAAATTGCTCGTTTATCTTCGTGGTATTTTAGTTCAGAAACTTGTTCAGAAACCGTTTCAATGGCTTCGTCTAAGGCTCGTTTCTTATTGCTCAACACATCCTCTAATTCTCTTTTCAAAGCTGCTAATTCCTCTTTTTGTCGAATTCTAACAAGCAAGGAAGCAGCTAATTCTGCAATTAGCTCAAAAAGTTGTACGTGTTCCCTAGAATAAAAATTTTCTTCAGAATTTTCAGAATCAATTATGCCAAAAAGTTCACCATTAAATTGAATTGGCACCGAAAGTTCTGAAAGGTTAATGTGTTTATCTACTAAATACCTTTTGTCTAAGTTGGTGTTTCCAACACAAACAGTTTGTTGATTTTCAGCAGCCCAACCAACAATTCCTTGATCAAAATTCAATTTTTCAAGCTTGCTGTCAATTTCTCCTTTTGGGTTTCTAGAACCGTGTGACGCTTTTAAAATTAGTTTTTTTTCTGCAACAAAGGCTTCATAAACGACACATTCTTCCACCTCAATCATTTTCATGAAATTTGTTGTAATTGCAGTAAAAACTTCCTGTGAAGATTCAGCGCTAGCAGTAATCTTTATGAAGTTATGAATGACTTCCAACAAAGTTGTATTTTTCTTGTCTAATTTAATTTCTTTCAAGCGTTTTATAGTTTAGTAGAAATGAATTGTTTGTAATTTGTAAAGGTAGAAAATTAAAATTCATTTTTAAAATTAAATCTACAATATTTTACTTTAATGTTTATTGATAGTGACTGAACATTCCTCCTTGAAAGGGAGTCCAAAAACTGGCTTTTTGATCACAACTTTTTAAGGCGTTATTTGTCCACGTATTGCAGGTTTGAAATAAATTATAGTTTCCTTTTGCCTCATAAAATGCATCGTGATTTCCATAGACATATTTTGTTGGAATAAACAAAAGTTCATTTTTTTTGTTCATCGAAAAACTTTCTTTCATGTAATGAATCAATTTTTTGTATTGATTTTTGCTAATAGAAATTTTCACGCAATTTGTTGAATTTTCTTGCATTTTGGTATAAAAAGTCGTGTGAATCGCGGAGGTACTCAATCCAAAAGAAGCATTAAAAGCCGTGGAAACTTTTAGTTCGGCCCAAGTAGGCGTTTCTAAATAAAATCCTTTATCTCCCCAACCAAAAGCCACAAAATTAAAGGTTGAATCATTTTGGCGGATATTTTTATACAAAACGAATTTACTCCAATCGTGAATTTCATTTTTTAAGGGCAATACAATATCCGTGTGAACGCCATTCGAAAGTAAGTAAATATCAATATTTTTAACTTCGTTTAAAGCATTTTCTTTGACAGGAATTCGAGATAAAACGTAGGCAAAAGTCAAATAGGTAAAAATAAAAAGCAGAAAATATCCTACACTTTTTAGTGCAATTTTTAGTGTGGAATATGCTGTTTTTTTAATTTTCATTTGTTTCAGAAATTAGCTCATCAGATTCACCCTTACTGATATTTTTATGCCAAATTAATAAAAATAAACAGATAATTAAAATTCCGGCCATAATATACCAAGTTGCATTATATCCATAATTTTTAATCAAATGCAAACCTGTGTTGTGTCCCAGAATGTGTGCAAAAGAAAAAGCCATTGTAAAGAGAGCCATATATTCTCCCATATTCCCTCTTTTTGCTCTTTTAAACGCAAGCGAATTTAAAAAGGGGAAGTTAAATATTTCACCAAAAGTCATAAAAATCATGCTAATTGTTAAAATACCTACCCAAGAAAAGAGATTTAAAACAAGGAAACATAAAATTAATAAAATCACACTGAAATAAACGATTTTATAAACAGAAATTCCAGGTTTTTCTAAGTATTTTACCAAAGGCATTTCAACTAGAAAAATTAAAAAACCGTTTAAAAAGAACAATAAACCTATTTTAGATTCGTCTAAATGATGTATTTCTTTATAATAAAGTGGAACCGTTGAGAAAAATTGAAGAAAGGTGAATCCAATTAAAAAAACGCAAAAAACCAATAATAAATAGGGATAATCTTTGTAAGGAGAAAGGTATTTCATTCCTTTAATTTCTGTTTTTTGGATTTTTGATGCCTTATTATTCAAAAGCAATACAAACATAATTGCAGCAAAAATACAGGTTAAACCATCAACCCAAAAAAGCCCTGTGTAACTTCCTTGTGTGATGATAATTCCTCCCAAAGCAGGTCCAAAAGAAAAACCCAAATTGATTGCTAACCTTAATAAAGAAACAGATCGTGTTTTATTTTCAGGTGAAGAATAAGCGTCAATTGCAACGTAAGAAGCAGGTCGAAAAGCATCAGCAATAAGCATTAATATAAATATCCCAATGCAAATTCCAGCAAAAGAATCAATGTATTGCAATAAAATAAAAGCGATTCCCGTTAAAATTAGACTCCAAAACATGAGGTAATAAAAACCCATTTTTTTAGTGAGTTTTCCACCTAGCCAGGCACCAACAACTGAACCGAAACCGAAGGCTGTCATTACCCAAGCAATGTCTTGCAAGGTAAAATTTTTATCCGATTTTAAGTAAATTGTCAAAAAAGGAATAACCATTGTTCCTGCTCGATTGATGAGCGTAACAAGAGCTAAAAACCAAATTTCTTTGCTTAAACCTTTGAATGAATTGAGGTATAAATGAATGTATTTCATTGTTTCAAAAATACATCAAATTTTTAAATCAATACTTTATACGGTTTACATCAAATCCAAAGCCTGAGAAATATCTGAAATTATATCTCCATGATATTCAACACCAACTGAAAGACGAACTAGTTTATCCGTAATGTTTAAAGCTGCTTTAAATTCTGCGGCAACATCAACATGCGTCATAGTTGCAGGATGTTCAGCCAAACTTTCTGTACTTCCTAAACTTACTGCCAATTTAATTAATTTCAGGTTATTAAGAAACGTAAAAGCTTCTTTTTCTCCACCAATCACGTCAAAGGAAATCATCGCTCCTCCAGTTGTGCACTGTCTAGCATAAATTTCTTTTTCTACATCTGTTCCAGATTCTGGAATGTGACCTAAATAATAAACACGCTCTACTTTAGGATGATTTTTTAAGAAATTTGCAACTTCAATCGCATTTGTTGCTTGCTGATCCATTCTCACTTTAAGTGTTTCTAAACTTCTCATCAACAGCCACCCTGTCCATGGTCCACACATGTTTCCAAGGAAAGTTCTTAATCCTTTAATTCTTCCAATTAAGGCAAATGAACCCAAACAAGCACCTGCAATTACATCTGAATGTCCGCCGATGTATTTTGTTGCGGAATATAAAACTAAATCTGCTCCATGTTTTAAAGGATGTTGCCAAATTGGTCCCATGTAGGTATTGTCAACGGATAAAACTACTGGTTTTGATTCTGTAGAAAAGTGATTTTTTATTTCAGCACACATTTCAATATCAATCAATGCGTTTGTTGGATTTGCTGGAGTTTCAATGTGAATCATTGCCAATTTATCTGCCAAACCACTTTCGTTGATCCGATTGATTATTTGTTCTTTCGTTTCTCCGGCCAAAAATCCAATCGAATGAATCTGCATTTTTTTCAAAAAATGGTTGATGAAATGATCCGTTCCTCCATAAACAGGGCGACTAAATAATAACAAATCTCCTGGAGCTAAAAACTCTAACATCGCAGTTGAAATTGCTGACATTCCACTTTCAAAAACAGCGCAATCATCAGCTTCATCCCAAAGGCAAAGTCTGTTTTCTAATATTTCTAAATCAGGATTGTTTAAACGGCTGTAAATCAACCCTAGCTCCTCCCCTTTTTCTTTTTCTTTGATTCCATAAGCGACCTCAAAAAAACGTTTTCCTTCTTCAGCTTTGTTGAATACAAAGGTTGATGTTTGAAAAATTGGGCATTTGATTGCTCCTTCGGATAGGCTTGGTTTGTAACCGTGGCTCATCATTAAACTTTCTGGTCTCATACGATTTATTTTTTAAGAATAAATTAAAAATTCCAATTTCGTCGTTGTTTCGAAAAATGAATAAAAACATTTAATTGATGTAAACTTTTTTTATTCATTATACTCACGCCTAGAACTTGAAACAATTAATTTATTCGTTTTATTTATTGTGTTTTACTGTAATTAATTCAAATTAAAGTAATAATAACTAAATATCACATCGAAAAAGAAAAAAAATCTTTAAAAATTTAAATATTTGAATTTTTTATCTAAATTTAAACTTTTAAAATTATGGAAACAGAAAATTTTTCGGAGGGAAATCAATCAAATTACAAACTTGATACTTTAGATAAGAAGATATTAAACTTACTTCAAAAGAATGCAAAATTAAATTCAAAAGAATTAGCTTCAGAAATTGGTTTGACTTTAACTCCAACTTATGAAAGAGTAAAGCGTTTAGAATCGAAGGGATTTATAAAATCATATACGATCAAAATTAACAAGGAGAAAATTGGAAAAAATTTAAAAGTATTATGCAATATATCTTTAAAATCTCATTCTGTTGAATTTTTAAATGCATTTGAAAGTTCGGTTGTGAAATTAAAAGAAATTAGTTCTTGTTATCACATCGCAGGAAATTTCGACTACTTATTATTAATCGAAGTAAAAGACATGAATGAATATTCAGATTTTTTGAAAGAAAAATTAGCAAGTATTCCTCATATTGCAACAGTTCAAAGTTCATTTGTTATGAAAACGATGAAAGAAGAATAAAATTCGCTTGATTTTATCAATTCTAAATTATGCAAGTAACAATTTAAACTAAATTAATTTTGTAGCTTTGTGAAAAACTTTTAAATGTTATGAATATACCAGCTGAATTAAAATACACGAAAGACCACGAGTGGGTTAAAGTTGAAGGTAATGTTGCAACTGTAGGGATTACAGATTTCGCGCAAAGCGAATTAGGCGATATCGTTTATGTAGAAATCGAAACTGAAGGAGAAGAATTAAATTCTGAAGAAGTATTTGGTTCTGTTGAAGCTGTAAAAACTGTTTCAGACTTATTCATGCCTTTATCTGGAAAAATAATTGAATTTAACACAGGTTTAGAATCAGATCCAGAAGCTGTAAATAATGACCCTTATGGAAAAGGTTGGATGATTAAAATTGAAATTTCTGATGCTTCAGAACTTGATAATTTATTAAGTGCTGATGATTATCAAAGTCATATTGGATAAAAATCCATTCAAAATAAAAAGCCCAAACATAAATTAAGTTTGGGCTTTTTTTATGCTAATTTTTCTCACTTTCCAATATTCTCAAGCCAATATCTAAAACCTCTGTCAAGTTTTCCTGAACTACTGCTTGTTCAATTTGAAAATAGTAAATCCCTTTTATTGGAAATTTTCGTCTTTTAAAGTACAATAAATTTTCAACGACAGTTCCTGATTTTGTTCCCATCCAAGTTCCATCCGGATTTGTAATATCAATTCTATACGGTTCTCTGCCTTTTATTTTATTAGGCATTTTTGTATTCAAATATATCCAAGCATTGCTGTAAGCGTAATCTGTTGTATTTCTTAAAGTTAATATAAAATCATAATAAACACTGGTATCTTTTATTTCAACCTTAAACATGGGTTTCACTTTTTGATTCCAGGTATTTCCTTTAAAAGAATATGATTTTTCATAAAACGATTGATCTGTGCAGCTTACAAAAAATAAACCAGCCAAGAGTAAAAATAGTGTTTTTACAAAAAACTTATGAAATAGGTTTTTGCTCATTATCTGATGTGTTATTTTTCTTAAATGGTTTTCTTTTCTTAAACTTTTTACGTTTAACAACTTCTGAATCAGAATTTTCTCCAGCCACTTTTTCCGCTTGTTCAGAATTGGCTTTTGGAACCAAATTTTTTCCCTCCCCTTTTGGTTGTGAAGCAGGATTATTTTGCTTATTTTGATTTGGATTCGGCTTAATCTGATTTGGATTTTGCTTTACCAGATTTTGCGTATTTTTATTTGCTTGATTGGGATTTGGCTTAATCTGGTTTGGGTTCGGTTTAATCTGGTTTGGATTTAACTTTATTTGATTCGGATTAGTCTGATTTTGACCATTTCCTAGATTTCCACTTGGTTTTTTCTTCTTTTTATTTTTAAAAGTATTATCAAAACGATTCAAACTATCTTGGGCATCAACATTCGCATAAACAGGTTCAACGATGACTTTTTTCTCAACATATCCAACTAAATCTGCTGGTTTTTGTTTTTGTTCATTCATCTTTTTGATTTCTGCAACGCGCTCAGGACTCAAAGCAATTAAGCCAGATCCTTCGCTGTACATATACCACATGATTCGTTTGAAAACATCTGTTTTAACATGAAAAGCAGAACCTTTTTCAGTTTGAAGTTTTGTTTCAACCGATGGAAAACTTTTTATGGCATCCAAATACATGTCTAATTCATAATTCAAACAGCATTTCAATTTCCCGCATTGACCAGCCAATTTTTGCGGATTCAATGATAATTGTTGATATCTAGCTGCTGAAGTTGAAACAGTTCTGAAATCTGTTAACCAAGTTGAACAACATAATTCCCTTCCGCAAGAACCAATTCCGCCTAAGCGAGATGCTTCTTGTCGAGAGCCAATTTGGCGCATTTCAACACGAACTTTGAATTTATCCGCCATGTCTTTTATCAACTGACGGAAATCAACACGTTGGTCAGCAGTATAATAAAATGCAGCTTTTGTTAAATCTCCTTGATATTCAACATCCGAAATTTTCATCTGTAATTTCAAATTCAAAGCCAAAACTCTTGCTTGAAACATTACTTCTTTTTCCAACTCACGGGATTTCGCCCATTTATCAATATCGCTTTGATTCGCGATGCGAAGTATTTTTTTTGTCTCCAAAGGTTTTAAATTTGGTGACTTACGGTTTACTTGTATTCTGGCTAATTCCCCAACAATTGATACAACACCAACGTCATATCCTGGGTTAACTTCTACGACAATCACATCACCAACTTGCAAGGACAAATTTTTATCATTGCGGTAAAATTCTTTTCTACTGTTCTTAAAACGAACTTCAATTATGTCGTAAGGGCTTTGTCCATTTGGTAATGTCATATTACCTAACCAGTCAAATACTCCTAGTTTATTGCATCCTCCAGAGCTACAGGTTCCGTTATTTTGACAGCCTTTTGGTGTTCCACCTCCAGAGCTACAAGAATTACATCCCATAGTTATATATTTTGGGTTAAAGGTACAATTTTTTTTTGATTAAGGAATTGCCTATTTAAAATAGATATGAATAGCCAATTCTTAATTACTCGAAATTAACATATATTATATCATAAAGTTAAAGCTTGCCTAGACTTACATATAAGGAATATAAGGACATATAAGTTTGATTTTGAACGATATCAAAGGCAAATAGTTTTCTTATATTTCTTATTTGGTTAAATTAATTGCTCAATAATTGTTCTGATAAACTAATAAAAATGGTTCTATAAATTAAACTAAATGCTTATTCCTTAGCTAATTTCCCAGATTTCCAAGCTTGTATAAATGACGCCCAAGAATAAGGATTCAATAAATTATTTACAGGAGATTGACCCATCGTATATAATTTTGTGTTTCTCTGATTTTGTGCCCAACCATAAGAAAGTGAGCCATCAGTTGCAACTTTTGACGCTGCAAAGGCTAAACTTTCACCTGATAATTGTTTTTGTGCCCTTCTTAATGCATCATCATAAGGTTTCATTTCTAAAAATGCTCTTGCAAAATCTTCTTTCGATGGCCAA
>CAMBRH010000058.1 GCA_945870115.1 Chitinophaga pinensis
AAAGTAGAAAAATTGGATATTATTGCTTCTTCGGAATTGAAGAGTGAATTTGTTTCTTTGAATAAAAATGGAATTAATTCAATTGTTTTAGATTTATCAAAGACTACTTATTGTGATTCTTCAGGTTTAAGTTCAATTTTAGTTGGCAATAGACTTTGCAAAGATTCTAGTGGGAAATTTGTACTAGTTGGAATGAATTCAAAAATTCAAAAATTAATTGAAATTTCTCAATTGGATAAAGTTTTAAATATTACTGAATGCGAAGAAAAAGCCATTGAATTCTTTAATTAAAAATGAGTTTTGAAGTTACAATTTTAGGCTCTGGAGCTGCTTTACCAACTTTAAAAAGAAATCCAACATCGCAATATGTGAATTGCAATGAGCGCCATATTTTAATTGATTGCGGAGAAGGAACTCAAAATCAATTGCGAAAATTTGGAATCAAAATTCAAAAAATTAAACACATACTGATTTCTCATTTACACGGAGATCATTATTTTGGTCTGATGGGATTGTTAAGTACCATGAATTTATTGGGAAGGACCGAAGGATTAACTTTATATGGTCCAAAAGAACTAATTGAAATCATTGAGTTGCAGCTTAAGGTAGGCGGACATTCTCTTGCTTTTAAGATAAATTTTAAAGAGACAAAAAACGATGGAATTAATTTACTTTTTGCAGATAAACTTATAGAGATAAAATCGATACCCCTTAAACATCGCATCAAAACGACGGGTTTTATCATTCAAGAAAAGCAAAAAGAAAGAACTATTTTGGGAGATGAATTAGTCGAGGCAAAACTCTCTTTGACCGCAATTCCTTTTTTTCGCAGAGGAGAAAATTACATTGATGAAAGAGGCAAAATATTTGAATTTGAAGATTTTTCAATTCCTGCTCCCGTTCCAAGAACTTATGCTTATTTCTCAGATACTGTAGTTCAAAATAAGAATATTGAATATATTAAAGGAGTGAATTGTCTATATCATGAAGCAACTTTTATTGAAATCCATAAAGATAAAGCTAAATCTACATTTCATTCAACAGCTAGGCAAGCGGCTGAATTTGCCAAATTAGCACAAGTAAAAAAATTATATTTGGGGCATTTAAGTTCACGTTACGAAAATTCAGATAAACATGTTTCGGAAGCAAAAGCCGTTTTTGAAAATATAATTTATGTTGATGACGGAATGAAAATTATCGTTTAATAATTTATTTCAACAATTAAAAGTGCACCTAATGAGAAAATAAGTGCATAAATAATCCATCCCCATATGTATTTTAATTTCATTTTCTTCGGGAATGTTGAATTGACTAATATTATAGCACTTGTAGAATTGTCGTCTAATAAAGAATTATTTCCAACTTTTAATTTACTTTTAAATGAACATTTAGTGCAAATTTTATAAATTATTCTTTTAGTTCGAAAAATTGGTAGCCAGTACAAAATAAAATAGTTTTGTTCAATGTGATATTTTGGCTTGTTTTCCTGTGAACAAACTTTACAAGTTTCACTGTGAACATCAGATAATTCACCTACATAGTCAGATTTTGTAGCCCAAGAAATCATAAATTATTGTCCGTAAAAAGATCTCATTTCTTTACTTTTACCTTTTCCACTAGGAGAAACAGAAGACCAATTTGTACCTCCTAAACTCATTCTCAAAGTATGTTTTCCTAAAAAGCCTCTGAATTTGAAAGATTTTTGAAGTTTAATTTCATGTACATATTTTTCATCATCTTCCAATAAGGCAATCATGGATTTTTCTAAATCTTCCGGTGTTGCGGATTGACTAATTAACTTTTTCACACCATCTTCTATACTAACTCCTTCAAAAAACTGATGAGTTTTAATTGTATTTAATAAATAGTAAAGTCCAACGGTTTTTTTGGGAACATAAAAAATATAATTTTTAGTTCCAACAACACAAACATCCACTTGTTTCATTGGTTGTTTTGAGTTCATCACAAATCCACTGTCATAAACTACATAATCTTGATTTTGTACCATTCTAATTTTATTATTTTATTCACAAATATAAAATAGTAAATTTAGTGTGAATCAATAAAAAAATTATTTAGAAATTAATTCATTCAAAAAGCAAATTCTCGAACAATAATAAAAGTCCCCAAAACTAAAATAAAAATTGAGAATGCAACTTTCAGTTTATCAGCGTTAATTTTCTTAGATAAATTAGTACCAATTAAAATTCCAATACTTGTAATTGCTGAAAAAATGGATAAAAATTTCCAATCAATCTTAAAATCCATTGCAGTACCTGCGAAACCTATTAAAGAGTTGAAAGCTATGATTGTCAATGAAGTACCTATTGCTACTTTAATAGGAAGTTTAGCAAAATAAATTAAAGCGGGAATGATTAAAAATCCTCCTCCAGCACCAACAAGGCCAGTAACCAATCCTACAACCAGTCCTTCAAAAGCCAAAGCATATAAATTTGTTTTATGCTCTTTTTTCAAGGAAACATTTTTATTTCTGTCAGTAAACATAAAATAAGCTGCAAATAACATCATGACTGCAAAAAAGCTCATCAAAAATGTATTTTTATCTAATACAAACCAAGAGAAATCAATGATATGTTCAGGTAAAATAGGTAAAATAAATCTTCTTGTAGAAAGTACGCTCAAAACCGATGGGATTCCAAATATAAGTGCTGTTTTTAGTTTTACATTTCCAAGTCTGAAATGAGCTGACGCACCAATTAAACTTGAAAAACCAACAACAAAAAGGGAATATAATACTGCTAACGATGGTTCGATGTGAAATAAATATACAAAAATGGGTAAAATAATCATTGAACCACCACCACCAAGAATTCCGAGAATAACCCCTGTGAAAACTGCAAAAATATAGCCAATTATATAAGTTATTTCCATAATCTGAGTACAAAGTTGAACTTATATTTTTAATTTCAAAGTAATTTAAGTTACTTTTAACTATAAAAGCTTAATTTTGCAAAACGAATTACGTTAATATTCAACGTTAATTGATTAGAAATTCAAAATAATGACAACTTTCAGCGACTTAAATTTAAGCAAACAATTACTCAATGCCCTTGAAGATTTAAACTTTGTTCATCCAACAAGTATTCAAGAAAAATCTTTCTCAACAATCATGTCTGGAAAAGATGTAATTGGAATTGCGCAAACTGGTACTGGAAAAACTTTGGCATATTTGCTTCCAACGCTACGCCTATGGACTTTCTCTAAAAAACGAAATCCATCAATTGTAATTCTTGTTCCCACGAGGGAATTAGTTGCACAAATAGTTGAAGAAATTGAAAAATTAACAGCTTACATGAATGTTGTTGTCGTGGGTGTTTTTGGTGGTGTAAATATTCGCACACAAGCTGAAACCATCGCAAACGGAATCGATATAATTGTTGCTACTCCTGGAAGAATCTTGGACTTGGCTTTAAATGGCGATTTAATTTTTAAAGATGTCAAAAGATTAATTATCGATGAAGTTGATGAAATGTTAGATTTAGGTTTTAGACCACAATTGACTCAAATTCTTGAAGTTTTGCCTCCAAAAAAGCAAAGTTTGATGTTTTCGGCAACTTTATCTGATGATATTGAATATTTTATCCTTGATTTTTTCGTGGATCCAATTAAAATAGAAGCTGCACCAGCGGGAACACCAATTGAAAAAATCGATCAAAGTGCGATTGAAATTCCAAATTTCCACACAAAAATCCATTATTTAAGAAACTTGATTGAGACAAGCGATGATTTTTCCAAAGTGTTAATTTTTGTCGATTCAAAAAAGAAAGCTGATTTAGTTTACGAAGAATTAAGTCAAAATCCCGATCTAACAGTTGGAGTTATACATTCCAATAAATCTCAAAATTTGCGTTTCAACACAGTTACAGATTTTAAAAATGGAAACATTAAATTTTTAATTGCAACAGATTTAATTTCACGTGGAATCGATGTTACGGGAGTTAGTCACGTAATAAATGTCGATATTCCTGACGAACCAGAGAATTACATTCACCGAACTGGTAGAACGGGTAGGGCAGAAGCGGAAGGAAAAGCCATCAGTTTTGTTTCACCGTTTGAGGAAAATCATTGGAAAGCAGTTTTGGAGTACATAAAAATGCCAATCAGAACAGAGAAATTAGAAGCAGATTTCCCTGTTTCGACAATTTTAATTGGAGAAGAACTTCCAAAAGACGATATGAAAATTATCACTTTGAAATTGGCTAAAAGGGAAAATGTTGGCGCTTCTTTTCATGATAAAAAAGACAAAAACAAAAAGGTGAATGTCCGAAAAGATTGGAAAAAAATCAAAATGGATAAATACGGAAGACCGAAAACTAGGGGACAGAAATAGTTATGAATAATGAACGATGAATTATGAGTTATGATTTTTTTGATCGATTTGTTGACTTTAATTTAATATACTCGAAAAGAAAATATTAAATTTGTTTTAAAATGGAATATAAAAAGAACTTTTCGCTAAGAAATAAAAATTCTTCGAGCAATAAAATTGTTTTAGAAAAACTTTATCAACTTAGTAATAAATCAAAAAGTTTAAATTCCATGCGAGTAAATGTTTTTAAGCAAGTTACTCTTGAATTGCCATATACATTTGAAATTATTCAAAATGACATCAATGAAAATGCTGCTATAATAAGTGTTAATGTAAAGGTAAATTTGAATAAATTGATGTTTTTATTTGTATTTACAAGCTTATTGATTTCTTCAATTTTAATTTTTGCCTTCAATTCCTATTTGGGACTAGCTCAAACATTATTTTTTGCTTTTGTATTTTATTTGCTTAGTCGAAGTAAAACGTTAAAATTTACAAGTGAAATGGTTGATTCTTGGTTTAAAAATCACTGAATTACCGAGTTAATTCACGAAATATGATAATATTCAGACCATCAAACCAGTTTTTTAAAACGTAATGATGCCGTAGGTATCAAATGTTTGTAACGACGGATGTAAATCCGTCGTAAAAACTAAAAATGAATTTGTTTTTGGCATGTGTTTTTTTTTAAAACCATGACAAAAACCAATAAAATTAGAACTATGGGAAATAAATTGGCAATTCAAAAAAAATAAATTGGTACATTGACTTTTGGTTTTACATTTCAACTTCCAAGTCAACATTCATAATTAATTTCAATTCTTCATTTTTCACTCTTAATTTTTTTAATTCTTCTCTTTCAATTCTTCATTTTTAATTTTTTCACCTCTATTTCAATAAATAATTTTAATTTTATATAAAATTTAATTAATTATGAAAAGTCTTTTAGGATTATTTTTAGTAACAATTTGTTTTACAGCTAGTTATTCTCAGTCGGTAAATTACATCTTGAGAATGCCAAAACCACAAAATCATTATTTTGAGGTGGAAATGTTGGTTTCTGATTTTAAAGACAATGAAATTGAAGTAAAAATGCCAGTTTGGGCTCCAGGATCATATTTGGTGCGTGAATTTTCAAAAAATGTCAATTTGGTAAAAGCTTTTGATGAAAAAGGAAATTCTCTAGAAGTTGTCAAAAAAACTAAAAATGCTTGGATTGTAAAAAAAGGATCAGCCAAAAAAGTAAAAATAAACTACGAAGTTTATGCTTTTGAATTAAGTGTAAGAACAAGTTTTTTAGATTTAACGCATGGATATGTCAGTGGAACTGGAGTTTTTATGTACATAGAAAAACTAAAAGAAAACGTTGGAAATCTAACAATAATTCCTCACGAAACATTTAAAAAAGTTTCAACTGCATTGCCAAAATCTGGAGAAAAAATCACTTCTGATAATTCTTTTTCCTATAAATTTATAAATTACGATCAGTTAGTTGATTGCCCAATGGAAATTGGAAACCAAGTAGAATTTGATTTTATGTCTGAGGGAGTGAAACATTCTGTTGCAATGTATGGACCAGGAAATTATGACGTTGAGAAATTGAAAAAGGACATGGCTAAAATCACTTCGACTGCTACAAAAGTCTTTAACGAAAATCCAAACAAAGAATATACTTTTATTATTCACAATGTTGTTGATGGTCAAGGAGGTTTAGAACACTGTAATTCAACAACTTTAAGCGTAAATCGTTGGACTTATCAAGGAGATGATTACATCGGATTTTTGTCTTTGGTTGCACACGAATATTTCCACCTGTGGAATGTGAAAAGAATTAGACCAATCGAACTTGGACCTTTTAATTATGACGAAGAGAATTACACTTCTTTACTTTGGGTAATGGAAGGTTTTACTTCGTATTACGATGAATTATTGTTGCGTCGTGCGGGACTTTATTCCCAAGAAACGATGTTACAAAAGTTAAATAGTTCAATTAATTATGTTGAAGGCTCAGAAGGTTCTCGTGTACAGCCTGTTGCACATTCAAGTTTTGATGCTTGGATAAAAGCTTATCGTCCGAATGAGAATTCAGGAAATACAACAATGACTTATTATTCTCGAGGAGCAATGTTAGCAGCAATTTTAGATTCAAAAATAATTGTGAAAACAAATGGAAAAAAATCCTTAGATGATTTCATGCAGAAATTATACAACGATTTTTACAAAAAATTAAACCGAGGTTTTTCAGAATTAGAGTTTCAACAGGCTCTGTCAGATTTTATGGGCGAAGATATGACTTCATTCTTTAAAGATTTTGTTAACGGCACAAAAACACCACCTTTCAAAGAAATTTTCGCTCCCGTTGGAGTAAAAGTTGAATATACAGGAAGTAAAAAAGCGAATTTTGGTGCAACATTTGGATCAGCAAATGGAAAAACAGTTATTAAAGGAATTCGTTCAAATTCGGCATGTGAAACTGCAGGATTATCTGTAAACGATGAAATTATTGGAATAAATGGTTACCGAGTTTCACAAGCAGAAGTTGAAGCTATTTTGGCTGGATTAAGTGAAGGTGAAAGTTTAAATTTCTTGATAGCTAGAGAAGATCAATTGATGGAAATTGTTGCAAAAATGGGTTTATACGAACGATCAAGTTTTAAATTTTCAATTGAAACAGATAAAACAAATAAGGTTTTGTTCGATTATTGGATGAGAGTTTTTTAGTTTGGACATTAAGATGTCAGAAATTTAAGATCTTTTATTTTCGCAGAATCAATATTTTCAACTTATCATTTGAAATAAAATGCAATTTTAAAAAATCACTCTGCCTGCAACTTAGTCAATTTTTTATTCATACTTTCCAAAACGGCATTGTAAATTTCTTTCATTTTATCCTGTTGAGATCCGTAATATTCGGTAGACTTTTTAAATTGAGTATAAGAAACCTTGTATTTTTTCAAAACAATATCTCCAGATTCTTTTACTGATTGTTGAAATTGACTAATATGAGGCATTCTTGTTTGAATTTGATTCTCAATAATCATTAAATCTTCTAAAATCAAAGCCATTTTTTCTTCTGAAATTACATTTTCTGGTACAGGAATTTCATTTAATTTTAATTCACAAGAAAAAATAAAAAATAAAGAAATAAAAATTAATCCAATTTTTCTCATGATCTATCAAAAGTTAGACGTTGACCAAAATCTGAAAATTCAACCTTACTATTTTGATAAACAATTCTACCATTTACAAAAGTTGAATGAATTGAATTGGAAAAAGTCGTTCCATCAAAAGGTGACCAAGCACATTTGCTTAAAATGTTTTCTTTTGTGACTTCATAATTTTTATTTTCCTGCACTAAAACTAAGTCAGCAAAATATCCTTCTCGAATAAAACCTCTTTCTTTTAGTTTAAAACATTTCGCTGGAGCGTGAGCCATTTTTTCAACTAATTGTTCTAAGGAAATTTTTCCTTCTTTTGACTTTTCAAGCATCGCAAGTAAAGCGTGCTGAACCAAAGGTCCGCCAGATGGAGCTTTGAAATAAGTGTTGTTTTTTTCTTCCAAGGTATGAGGCGCGTGATCTGTTGCAATAACATCAATTCGATTATCTAAAACTGCTGACCAAATTGCTTCTCTGTCACTGGCTTTTTTAACTGCTGGATTCCATTTGATAAAATTCCCTTTTGTTTTATAATCTTCATCAGAAAACCAAAGATGATGAACACATGCTTCAGCGGTAATTAATTTTTGTTCCAACGGAATAGTATTGTCAAAAAGTGCTAATTCTTTTTCTGTTGAAATATGCAAAATATGCAAACGAGTTCCGTATTTTTTCGCTAAACGAACAGCCAAAGAGGAAGATAAATAACATGCTTCTTCATTTCTGATTATTGGGTGCATTTCTACAGGAACATTTTCTCCATATTGTGCTTTTGCAAGAGCAATATTTTTTTGAATTGTCATTTCATCTTCACAATGTGTTGCAATCAGCATAGGAGGAACACGTTGGAATAATTGCTCCAAGGTTTGTTCGTTATCAACCAACATATTTCCTGTTGAAGAGCCCATAAAAATTTTGATTCCACACACATTTTGATGGTTCGTTTTCAACACTTCATCCATATTGTCATTGGAAGCTCCCATGAAAAATGAATAGTTAGCTGGCGAATTTCTAGCAGCAATGTCATATTTATCTTGCAGTAATTGTTGTGTCAAGGCATTTGGAACCGTATTAGGCATCTCCATAAATGAAGTAATTCCTCCTGCAACTGCTGAAATTGATTCTGTTTGAATAGTACCCTTATGTGTTAAACCTGGTTCTCTAAAATGCACTTGATCATCAATACAGCCTGGAATTAAAAGCAAACCTTCAGCATCAATTTCTAATGCTTTACCATAAACTGAAATTGAAGGAGCTATTTTTTCAATGCGTTCATTTTTAATCAAAATGTCAGAAACAAATCGTTTTCCTTCGTTGATGATTGTTGCGTTTTTTATTATTATCATTTTATTAGACTTAAGATTTCAAGACTTAAGACATAAGACTTGATTTATGTAGATAAATATTTTTACTTTTCAATTATTACTTTACTCAATTTTTATTGGAATGGCAATTGGATTTTTAATTTAAAATGATTTAAGTCTTATGTCTTTTATCCTAAAGTCTTATGTCTATTTTTAAACGTCCATTTTTCTCATTTTCCAAACTCCATAAAAAGCTTCTTTAAAAATTCCTGAACTCATTTTTGATTCTCCTTTAATTCTATCTGTAAAAATAATTGGAACTTCTTTGACTTTAAAACCATGTTTTAAAGCGGCGTATTTCATGCAAATTTGAAAAGCATATCCTTTAAAAGTGATGTTATCTAATTTGATTTTGGACAAAACATCACGGTGATAACATTTAAAGCCAGCTGTTGTGTCTTTGATTCCGATGAGTAAAATTAATCTGACATAAATAGATGCAAAATAGGACATCAAAATCCTATCCATTGGCCAATTGGTAATTTTTCCACCTTTACAGTATCTGGAACCAATCGTAAAATCAGCTTTTTTATCTTTTATAGGTGCTAAAAGTCTACTCAAATCGTCTGGATTATGAGAAAAATCACAATCCATTTCAAAAATGTATTCGTAATTTTTAGCCAAAGACCATTTGAAACCGTGAATATAAGCTGTTCCCAATCCCATTTTACCTTGTCTTTCTTCAATGAATAATGAATGAGGATATTCTAGCATTAATTTTTTAACACATTCAGCTGTTCCATCGGGAGAATTATCGTCAACAATTAGTACATGAAAATTATCTGGATAAGATAAAACCTGTCGAATCATGCGTTCAACATTTTCAATTTCTTTGTACGTTGGAATAATAACGATGCTTTTTGACACTTCTAAAACTTATAAATTAATTTGTTTAGAGATTTTTAGATTTTAACAATCCGATGTAAAAATAATTATAAAATCGATTTTAGAAAGCATAAAAGATAAAATTAACCAATATTAACCAAAAAATCTTGGTAGGCATTTTCAATTACATCAAATTCGTAACCTTTTGATGCCAAATAAGCGCAAGTTTTGGTCTTTTTCTCAAATGCTTTTTTCACTTCACTAATTTATTTTTCTGAGTGTTGTTAAATAAATATTTTTATATTTGCATAAATTTTAAAACTTAAATTATGGATCAAAATTTTTTTGATGAATTTACACTTGCGGTGGCGCAAAAAAGTGGTGGCATTTTCGCTGAGCTATATTCGAAACTACTTAATTATTCACCGCATGACCCAAATGGTTATGATTGGATGGACCTCAGGTTTGGTGCTATCATTGCTAATCGAAGTGATACTAGCTTTTTCCCATTAGTTAATTTCCCAGGGAAATTCGGAGTCCCAGAATGGATGACGTTTGACGACAGCACTGGGGGCACTCTGGCGATATTGGGTGCAAAAGATGCCTTTAAGGATTATAGAGGAATGTCGAAGTATTCAAATCAAGATGATTTTATTGCCAATTCAGGTGAAGTGGAGGCGGCCATTAAAAAAGTTTGGTATCCCAATTCCCCCTGGCGTGTTGAACACCCTAATGATCCGCAATTTTATGGGGGTGAAACCTCAAAACTATTTTTGTTCTATAACCCTGAATTAAAAATGGCTATTATCTTTCAAATCCTTCAAGGTTGCAGAAGCAACAGTGGCAATTCAAATTATGATACACCTAAAGCGATAGACTCACGGATCACTTTAGGAATAGGTGAAATTAATTCAGACGTCAATCTAATGGGTGTAGATGATGAGAAAGCGACTAGTTTCGCGTATGATTTGAGTGAAGGTAATATGAATGACGAGGCTAAAAAGAATGCCTATTTAAATGGCGCACTTAAAAATTTCAAGTTTTCTCCCATTATGGCATCCCCGTTTCCGGCTTCACCAGCTGATCCGATTAGCTTTACAGCCGGTCCTGTAAATGGCTTAACTTTTAGTGGTACAGCGGCTAACGGAACCGACACTTCAGGTATCTTGCCTTATTACCGTTTAGAGGTAAGTGGCACCTACACAAAAGATTGAAGCAGCAATTGATTCATCTTTGATTGTTTATTTCTGAAAAACCGGAGGATTTATTCTTCCAGTTTTTTGTAATTTGCATAAAAGATAAAATTAACCAATATTAACCAAAAAATCTTGGTAAGCATTTTCAATTACCTCAAATTCATAGCCTTTTGAAGCCAGATAAGCGTGAATTTTGGTCTTTCTCTCAAAAGCATTTTTTACTTTATCCAATTCACGATTTTTTTTCTCAACCAAAGAAAAAGCGGTTTTGAAATAATCTTCTTTTTCAATCGTATTTAACGCTTTTTGAATGGAATAGTTTGAAATAAATTTTTGTTTTAAATGCTGTTTTATTTTAACTTTCCCCCATCGTTTGATTCTAAATTTACCTGAAACAAAAGCTTCTGCAAAACGTTCTTCATCCACAAAGCGATTGGAAATTAAATCTGAAATTAGAGAATCACGTTCTTCCAATAACAATCCATAGGATTGAAGTTTTAAGTTTACTTCATATTGACAACGTTCTTGGTAAGCACACCAATGTTCAATTTTTAATTTCGCTTCTGAATATGTTAGTTTTTGGGACAAAATTTGTACTAGTTTTTAGATTAACAAAAGTAAGTTATTTTAATTCAATTCCCTGAGATTATTTTTTAAAATTAATTTGGTTTGAAAGTTAATATTCAATAAAATTCGTAACTTTATTTAAAATCCCTTTAAATTAAAAATAAAGATGTCATTTATTGAAGTTTATATTCATTTTGTTTGGAGTACTAAAAGTAGAGTTCCGTTTCTTGATTCTCCTGAACTTAGAATAAAAGTTTGGAATCATATTCGAGAAAATGCTAAAGAAAAAGGAATATTTGTAGATTTTGTGAATGGATATTCAGATCATTGTCATTGTTTGGTTTCAATTGGTTCAGATCAAACAATTCAAAAAGTCATGCAAATGATTAAGGGAGAATCTTCTTATTGGATTAACAAAAATAATCTGACAAAAGAAAAATTTCAATGGCAAGATGAATATTTTGCTGTTGCTGTTTCAGAATCAGCAATTCAAAATGTGAGAGATTACATTAAAAATCAAGAACAACATCATTCTAAAAAATCATTTCAACAAGAATATGATGATTTTATTGAAAAATATAATTTTGATAAAATCAATGATTTTGGCTAAAGCCAACAACTATCCTTGAATATTTGCCTCCTGATAAATCAGGAGGCAAATAAATTGTTCAAATTAAATTTTAATATTATATGATTTAAATTTTTCAATTGCTATGTGGTTTCAACCCATTCCAATTGTGAAAATTTTTGATACAAAAAAAACCCTTTGAAAAATCAAAGGGTAATTTCTTCGTTGTTTTTATTTACGAAAGTATATTCTAATAGGTTATTCGCAGACATCTTTCGTACTGGAATCCATTTTTTAAATTTAAAGAACCATTTCACTTGTCTGGAAATAATGCCTTTTGTGAAATAAGCTTCTAAATAGGGGTGAACCAATAAAGCAACATCTTTTTCTTTTCTATCTAACAGTAAGAAATTCAAATTATTTTCAATTTCTTCTGCAAATAAAATGGAAGCATTTATTTCTCCAGTTCCGCCGCAAGTTGGACATTTTTCGTTTGTAACAATTTCTGTTACTGGCCTAACTCTTTGTCTTGTAATTTCAACTACACCAAATTTTGATGGAGGTAAAATATTGTGTTTTGCACGGTCAGATTTCATAAATTCTTTTAATTTTTCAAAAAGAATTTTATTGTTTTCTTTATCGTGTAAATCAATGAAATCAATAGCGATGATTCCTCCCATGTCACGCAATTGCATAACACGAGCAATTTCTTCCGCTGCCTCAACGTTAGTCGCTAAAGCATTACTTTCTTGTCCTTCTGTTCCTTTTCTGTTTCCACTATTTACGTCTACAACGTGCATAGCTTCAGTATGTTCGATAATTAAGTATCCACCAGATTGTAGTGGAACTTTTTTCCCGAAAAGGGATTTTATTTGTTTACTAATTCCAAATTTTTCAAAAATATCTATTTTACCATCGTAAAACTTCACAATTTTTTCCCTTTCAGGAGCAATTCCACTTACGTATTCTCTTACTTCATTTGTAAGCGTACTGTCATTTATGTGAATATTTGAAAAATCTGCATTCAATAAATCTCTTAAAATCGAAGCTGTTTTATCAATTTCTCCTAAGACTTTTTTGGGTGGTCTTGCTGTTTTTAGATTATCAAACATGACAGCCCATTTGTCTGTCAAACTAGTTAAATCTTGCTGAATTTGTTCAACTTTTTTATTTTCTGCAACAGTTCTTATAATTACACCAAAATTTTTCGGTTTAATTGTTTCCAATAAATTTTTCAAACGATCTCTTTCTTCAGGATCTTTGATTTTTTGAGAAATTGAAATTTTGTCTGAAAACGGAACTAGTACTAAATATCTTCCTGCAAGAGTTATTTCGGCACAAAGTCTAGGACCTTTACTTGAAATTGGTTCTTTTGCAACTTGAACAAGAATTTGCTGGGTAGTGGACAAAATATCCTCTATCTTCCCATCTTTAGGAATATCTTTATCTATTTTAAAATACTGCAAATCTGCAACATTTTGTTTTCCCTGAAGTGATTCTTTGGTAAACTTATTAAGAGAAGAAAATTTCGGACCTAAATCCAAATAGTGTAAAAAGGCATCTTTTTCATAGCCAACATCAACAAAAGCAGCGTTTAAAGAGGATACAATTTTTCTAACTTTACCTAGATAAATATCACCAACAGCAAACTCAGTATTCCCTTGTTCTTCGTGTAACTCAATAAGCTTTCCATCACGTAACAGAGCTAACCAAATTCCATTAGATCTGGAATCTACAATTAGTTCTAAACTCATGAAAGCTAAAATATAAAACGTTAAAAATAAGAATAACTTAGTAAGATTTCCTACTAAGTTATTCGCTAAATATTTGAAAGTATTAAAACTAAAATTAGGTTTAATAAATCGAATCAATAAAAGAAATTATTTTTTCTTCTTATGACGATTTTTTCTAAGTCTTTTTTTACGTTTGTGAGTAGCCATTTTATGACCTTTTCTTTTTTTACCGCTTGGCATAATTATATATATTAAATGTTAAACTAAATCTTTGTTTAAATTTGACTTAATCTTAAAAATAAATTAAATCATCTCCTACTTTAGTGCGAAAAATTTGTATTCCTTCCCAAAATTGGAGTGCGAAGATATATATTTCAATTATATTTTACACTATAAAAGTGTAAATAAATGTTTTTTATTTTACAGAAACATTATTTTTCACTTCTTCAACAAAAGTTTTTGCTGGTTTGAATGAAGGAATATTATGAGCTGGAATAATGATTGTTGTGTTTTTTGAAATATTTCTTCCTGTTTTCTCAGCTCTTTCTTTTACGATAAAACTTCCAAATCCTCTTAAGTAAACGTTTTCGCTTTTTGCCAATGAAGACTTAATTGAAGTCATAAATGTTTCCACAGTTCTTAAAACTTCTTGTCTTTCTAATCCAGTTTCTGCTGCGATTTCAGCAACGATATCCGCCTTTGTCATTTTTATTTGTTTTTAATTTTTTAATAATAATTTGATTTTCAAGCCACAAAAGTATATATTTAAAAAGATATTACTTTTGTTTTTTTAAAATAATTTCAAAATAA
>CAMBRH010000059.1 GCA_945870115.1 Chitinophaga pinensis
TTCTTGCGTTTCCATTTTTAAATTGTTAATTGATTTCTCTTACAAATATCTTTTTTAATTTAATTCAATCTAAAAATATTCAACAAACGACACTTTTTTTCAACCAACGACATAAAAATTAATTTTTTTGACTAATATTGGTTTATTAAAACACAAACGAAATATATAATTCCAATCTTGCACAGCTTAATTTGGCTGACATATTTCCTTTTGAATTATTTTTTATCTTTTCAATTATTTGACTTTAAACATGCGCTTTTAAGAATTTCATGTGTTGCAATAATTAATATTGGAATTTACATTTTTTGCTTTTCGTATTTAGTCCCTAAATTTTTTAAATCAAAAAATTACCTTTTACTTATTTCAATTGCGGTTATTTTAATTTTCATTTCTTATTTCATCAGGTTAAACATCGAAAAATTATTTATACCTTATTTAATTCAAAATGATGCAAAAAATTTTACAATTTCTACTTTCAAAATAATTGCAATTTTACCCCAAGCATTAATTATATTAGTTGCTTGTTTACTTAGTACATTTAGAGAGGTTTTTAACAAAGAATTAGTTTATAATGCCACTAAATTGGAGGAATCGAATAGAGAATTAGAATTAATTAAAGCAAAAGTAAATCCACATTTTTTACTCAATACTCTAAATAATATTTATGCAATAAATTATCAAGAAAGTCCAAAAACAAGCGAAGCTATCATTCAATTATCTAAAGTTCTGTCGTTTACGATTTATAAAAGTAAAAATAAACTCCTTCTAATTCAAGAAGAAATTGAATTATTGGAGGCATTAATTGGCTTATATCAACTAAAATTTTATGATAAATTAAATATTAATTTCACTTTTCAAAAGCAACAATCTGAAATTTTAATTCCATCGATGGTTTTATTTTCTTTACTTGAAAATGCTTTGAAACATTCAGATTTATCGATTGATAAAAGCACATTTTTGAAAATAAATTTAGAATTAAACGAAGGCTTTTTATTATTTGAAATTGAAAATTCTATTTCAGAAATGTCAATAAATGAAAATGAAAATCAAGTAAGTGGTGGTTTAGGCGCAAATGCAATCACGCAAATTCTCAAAAATCAATATGGAAATGACTTTTCCTTTGATGTATTTAAAACAAATTCAACTTATAAAGTTATCTTAAAAATCAAGGTTATATGAGCCAAAAATTAACTTGTATTTGCATTGATGATGAATTTCCTGCTTTAAAATTAATTGAATTATACTGTTCAAAAATTCCAACTTTAAATTTAATTCAATCATTCTCTGATTCAATGAAGCCTTAGAATTTATCGAAAAAAATAAGGTTGATTTAGCAATCATGGATATTCAAATGCCAAAAATAAATGGAATTGATTTCTATAAACAATTAAACCAAATCACCCAAAAAGAAACAGTTGGAATATTTATCAGCGCCAATCCTTCGTTTGCGATTGATGCTTATGAGATTGATATATTGGATTTTATTCTTAAACCAGCTTCGTTTGAACGCTTCGAAAAAGCAATTTCTAAAGTTCATGATTTTATAAATATCAAAAATAATAAGTCAGAAAATTACTTAACTTTAAAACAAGATTTTTTAAGTGAAAAAGTGAAAATATCCGATATTTCTTATGTTGAAGGATCAGGAGAATACATCAAAATAATTGTCAATACAAGTCAAAATCAAACGAAAACTTTTATGCAATTCCAAAGGCTAAAAGATTTTGAAATCGAATATGCAAAATATGGATTTGTTAGAATTCATAAATCATATTTAATCCTAAAAGAAAATATTTTAATTTCAAGTTTTTCTTCCGTAACACTCAAAAATGGAAAAAATTTACCACTTGGAAGAGTTTATAAAGATAATTTGAAAAATTAGTATTGACGTAAATTATTGAAAATCAGAAATAACTTCAATTTCAATCAATAGTTATCAACATTTATTTTTCTCACTAAAAAAAATCTTATTTTTGTATTCGATATGAGTGATTACATTGTTTCCGCACGAAAATATAGACCGCAAACGTTTGAAACTGTTGTTGGACAAAAATCCATTACAACAACTTTAAAAAACGCGATCAAAAATGATCATTTAGCACAAGCATTTTTATTTTGTGGATCTCGTGGTGTTGGAAAAACAACAACAGCTCGTATTTTGGCCAAAACAATCAATTGTTTTAATAGAACAGAGCAAATTGAAGCCTGCGACGCCTGCGATTCTTGTAATTCTTTCAACGAAGGCGCTTCCTTAAATGTGTATGAATTAGATGCTGCTTCTAATAATTCCGTTGAAGATATTCGTAGTTTGATTGACCAAGTTAGAATAGCTCCGCAGATTGGAACTCACAAAGTGTATATCATTGACGAGGTTCACATGTTGTCTAACAATGCCTTCAATGCTTTTTTGAAAACTTTGGAAGAACCGCCAGCGCATGCAATTTTCATCCTTGCAACGACTGAAAAACATAAAATTATTCCTACAATTCTTTCTCGTTGTCAGATTTTTGATTTTTCGAGAATTAAAGTGAAAGATATTGCAGAACATTTGACTTATATTGCCACAAAAGAAGGAATTAATGCCGAAGCTGAAGGAATTCATTTAATTGCTCAAAAAGCTGATGGAGCTTTGCGTGATGCACTTTCAATCTTTGACCAAATCGTTAGTTTTGCTGGAAATAATTTGACTTATAAAGCAGTAATTGATAATTTAAACATTTTAGATTACGAATATTATTTCAGAATTGTAGAACAAACGAACAAAGAAGACATTCCTTCTGCCCTACTTTTATTTAATGATATTGTTGAAAAAGGATTTGATGGACATCATTTCTTGAATGGTTTGGCTGAACATTTCAGAAATTTACTCGTATGTAAAGATCCTAGAACAGCAAAATTATTAGAAGTTGGTGAATCTGTTCAAAATCGTTTCATTGAACAAGCAAAAATTATTGAATCAATATCGATCATCAAAGCTTTAAAACTTTTAAGTAAAGCAGATGTTGAATATAAAGCTTCAAAAAATCATCGATTACTAGTTGAATTAGCTTTAATGCAACTTTGCTCATTGAAAAATGAGTTAGAAAAAAAAAATCCCTAACTGAAAAAGTTGTCATAATTCCATTTGCTGGTCAGTCTATTAGAACTGCTGGAAGTTCCATTCAAAATAAACCTGCTGTTCAACAACAAAGACCAGTTTTCGCTGCAAAAGTAGAGCCTAAAACTACTTCTGTTCCGATGGGAAATTTGAACACTCAGAATGTTTCCATCAATCAAATTCTTAAAAAAAATCAGGAAAAAACGGAAGAAAAAGGTTCGATTTATGTTGATAGACCAGAAAAACCTTTCAGTTTAGACCAAGTGAAAATGATTTGGAAACAATTGGCTTTCAAAATGAAAGAAAATGGAATGGACACTGTTTATTTTGCGCTATCAAAAAGAAATCCACAGGTATTTAATGAGATTGAAATTCACCACGAATGTGATAATCAAGTTCAAATAGATATCATTCAAAATAACATTGCCGATATTTTAGATTTCGTCAGAGAAAAATTACAAAACTATGCTGTTTCAATTGTTTTCAAAGTTATTGAAAATCAAGAAGAAAACACTAAATTATTGACAGGGAAAGATAAATTTAATGTACTTTCAAAAAAGAACGCTAATTTGTTTTCGCTTCAAAAAACCTTTAATTTAGATATTGACTACTAAAAATAGTTATGAATTATGAGTTATGAATTAGAATATTATACTCAAAAAGTAACTCTAAATTGAACCGTTATATCGCTTTTTCTATTTCCATTTATTTCCTCAGCACCAGAACTAAGAGTTGTTCTATTTGAATAAATAAAAGTTCCATATCTTAACCACAAATCACATCTTCTTAAGAAAGAATAACGTAAAGTTATATATGCACGGCTTCCTTGGTAATAATACGCTGGAACGGAAAATACGTAAAGTGCATTTGTTTCGAAAGTATATAAACGCGTATCATAAGAATCTGTGTCAAAAAGGGCATATCTTAATGCGACATCAAAGTGAGAACTTTTAGGTTTTATCAATAAATCTTGTGTAAAAATCATTCCTTGTTCAGGAGTATTACTTGGTCGATTAATCGTAACATACTCAATTCTACTTTTTATTTGTATTGCTTCTGTGACTTGATATGAAAAATTTAATCGATAATTTCGTTGAATTACATCTTCCAATTGTGTTACTGCACCAAAAACATCACGGCTATTTTTTTGTCTTAATTGTTGTCTAAATCGGCCATAAACTTCCATTACTTTATTTGGTTTATAACTGATTTGATTTAAAAATTCGTATCCATTTGTTGGGGCTTCAACCAAATATTTCATCCAAGGCGCTTTGAATAAATCCATGTAAGTATTCATCGTCCAGGCACTTGCTAATTTTGTTCTCAAACCGAAATAAATCCCTGATTCATTTTGAGTATTACTGCCTTCTGCAAAACCATTATTATATAAAGTTTGATAGGCTTTTCCATAATTTCTATACAAAACACTCAAGGTTGCTTTACTGTCCAAAGCAATAATTAAACCTTGTAAAAAAGCATAATCTTTTGAATAAGAAGTTCTAGAAACTTCTCCAAAAAGATTTATATTTTTCCAAACATAGCTATAATCAGCACTCAAAGACGTCATACCCTTACCTCTAAAATCAAATTGGTTGTATGGTTGAATTGCTTTTGAATAATCTTTATCGTAAGATTGACTTACTGCAGCAACACCAAATTTCAAACTTTTAAATTTATAATTTATGTTACCTCCAAAAATTCTTTCCGTTAAAGCATCTTTCTTTTCAACTTGAGAAGTTGTTTTATGAAAACCAGATAAATCAATACTTGAAACAAATTCCAAATCATCAGCTAAAGAATCTTCAATAATAGAAGCATCGACTTTTTTAACCGATCCAAATAAAGTTAAGCCCAAATCTTTATATGCTAAATCGATTGCAGCACCTCGTAAAAATCTATTTTCATCAACTGATGTATATGGTCGCAGAGCTTGCGCATTTTTCTTTATATTTGCCACATCAGCTGTTTTTCCAAAAGCGTAGCCCGACCATAAATTTAGCGCTTGCCCAATTTGGATTTGGTAATCTCCTAAGGCAACTGCCTTAACATATTTTCCCCCTTTGTAAAAAGCATGAAATGAATAAAAATCAAATCCATTTTTTTGTGAACCTCTAAAAAATTCTTCTCCTGGATCTTTATCTGCGGTAATCCCCATGCTGAGATTCGTTCTGTAAGAATAACGTAATCTGGTATAATAATGATCATCATTGCCCAAATAATAACTATTACTTTGGGCTTTTACGGAATCTGGAACATCAGCATAGCCAGCTTTTTTTTCAGGCACAGTTTGATATCTCAAAAAAACTTCAAATTTTCCATATTTTAGGGCTTCCGCTAAGGAAACATGTAATTGATCCAATTTATCATCAATCCTGACAAAAGGTAAAACGGTTTGAATTGTTTGTAAATCCCAATATCTTAAAGCTTGTAATTCATAAATCGTCAAAAATTTCCCAAATTGCTTTAAATGAATAAAAACATCATTAACTTGCACTTCCGATAACAAACCAAGGGATTCAAGTGTTTCTACATCTGTATTATTTAAATTAATCTTATTGTCGTAATAATAATTAAGCTGCTCCATTAGATTGGTTAAATCTAAATCTTCTGTTTCTAATTGTTCCGATATAAGCTCAATTCTTTGCTGAACAATTTCACTTTTTGTTTGTGAAAAACTTGCTAAAACAGTAAACGAACAAATTATAAGTAATATAAATTTATTCATTTGTTTTCTTTTTTAAATCAAAAGTAATTCCGATGTGCGGTGACCAGCCTAAAAGTTGATGATAAGCAGTTCCAAAATCTAATTTCAAGCCATTTGAAAAAGCAAAACCAGTTCCAAACGTAATTTCAATTGGATTTCCAGCTGCACCTGCTCTTAAGAAAAATTTATCAGAAATTTGATATTCTAAAGCACCTTTTGGTCTTAATTTAGATTCAATTTGTTTTTCTGCTTCAGCTAAAATTGACACTTTTGATGATACTTTGTATGCTAATCCTACTCGCAAATAGGTTGAAAATCTGTCGTCTTGGTATGCCGAAAGTTTAGCATTATTCAAATTAAAAACTGAAAAACCTACATTAACTTTTTCATTAATTTTTGCCAACATCCCAAACTCTCCAGAAACTATTCCTTTTTGACCATAATTTGAAATTCTCAAAGATTGATAATTTAATTGAACGCCAGCTGAGATTTTTTCTGAAAGTTGCAAACTATATCCTAAACCTACGCGAGATGTTCTATACAAACTATGCCCATAGAGTTGCCCTCCAAAAGATAGAACACCTTTTTTAATTGGGTGTGCAACTGCAAAACCTTGCGCCTGTAATTCTTTCAAAAGAAATCTATTTTCATACGATATTCCCACTGAGGTTTTATCTAGTGAAGCGAGTGCTCCAGGATTGTGATGAAAAGCCCAAACATCAGAAATACAAGTACTTGCATTCGCTAAGGACATCGATCTAGCTCCAACAGCCTGCCAACCTTGAGCAAAAAAAGTTGAAAAAGAAAAAAGAATAATGGTAGTGTGTAAAATTTTTAGCATGACGTAAATATAATATTTTATTTTATTAATCTTATAACTTCTTGGCAAATATTTTTATTTGAATACATTTTATAATTCACAAAAAACCAATTTTCCCCGTCATTTTCAGATATGGCAACAAATTTAATTGAATCAATTTTATTTTCACCTTCATATAAAAATTCTTTTTTCACAGAGTATAAAGTGTGAATTTCATTGTCTTTTGTTTCAATTTGCAAAATTTTAGGATCTGAAAAAATTAATTCTTCCTCTTTTTCATTCGGATTAAAAACGTACTTAAAATAGTCGTTTCCCTTATTTTTAATGTATTTTAAAAACGCTGGATGACACATCGAAACTTGAACCAAAATTGTTTTATTACTCAATGATTGTAAATACAAACCAAGACTTTTATTCAATTTTTGCTCTTGTTTGGCACTGAGAGTGCAGGCAGTAAAAATGAATAAACTTAAAAAAAAGCAAATAAAAAATGACTGTTTTTTCTTCATAAGAATTCGAATTTAAGTAAAATTTCAAAAAAAACAAAAAAATGTTAAAAAAATTGATAAATATCATAAATTTTTAAGTAATTTAATGGGAAATTTGCACCACTAAATTAACACTTAAAAGCTATGAAAAATATTCTAATTACAACTGATTTTTCAGATAATGCATTGGATGCTGCGAAATTTGGAATTGAATTGGGACAAAAATTCCATTCAAAAATTCACTTTTTACACGTTTATTCGCTTCCAATTGTAAACAGTGAAAGTCCTGAAATGATTGACTTTCCATTTTATCAACAGATTAAAACAGAACAATTAGATAGATTAATTAATGGAATTGACACAAAATTCTTAAAAACCTATAATCATTGCTTACCCGGTTTTTCCCTTGCTACGGAAATAAATAACTTCTGTAATGACAATGAAATTGACTTAATCATCATGGGATTGACTGGAGCTAGTAAAATAGACCAACTTTTTTTAGGTGGAAATACACAACATGTCTTAACTTCGTCAAAGGTTCCTGTCTTAGGGATTCCAAAAGATTTTGTTTTTCCGAGAGAAGTAAAAATTGGTTTTGCTTTCGATGGAAAAAAAATCAAGCAATCAAAAAATATTGAACTATTTAGAGAAATTGTCAAAAATATAAATGCTTTTAATGTTGAAACTAAAATTCATGCAGTGCATGTTTCTGAAGAAAATAAAAGTGAAGAAATTTATACTGAATTAAAAAACATTCTTCCTTTCAATGAGTTTGACTTACAAATTGAGATCAATCCTCATGTAAATGATGGTATTTTGGAATTTATCACAAACAATCACATCGATTTATTAGCACTTATTCCAAGGAAACATAGCTTTTTTGACAGACTTTTTCATGAAAGTTATTCAAAGGAAATCGCAAATTATTCTGCAATACCGATTTTAACTTTGCCAGAATAATTTACGCTAAAAATCAAACCAATTGATTTTCAACTAAATAATCGGCTATTTTTACTTTAAATTTTGAAGGTAAATCTTCTAGTTTATTTACTAACGGATTAAATATATAATTTTCAGGAAATTCAGAAATATTTCTAAAAGGAATTAAATTTACTTCTTCACTTTCATTTTCTGACCAGATTTTCAAACGATTAAAAAAATCAATATTCAATTCTTTACCTAAATCTTTTACTAATCTCACTGATTTATCAATAGAGCAACCAGATGCATTTGCTTGAGATAAATCAACTGCAAAAGCAATAAAATATGGATTTAAAACTTCAGCTGCAGCCATTAAATCAGCACCATGTGATGCCCAATCCTCTGCAAATGATTTTAATTGTTCATTTAACCATTGAATTTCAGTAGCATTTAACGCTCTACTTGATTGGTAAAGCCACAATTTAGATGAAGGATTTAAGTCTGATATTTTCATTTTATTCATTTTTAAACGCAAAGTTAGGAAAGTATTTCGCAGAGTAAGCAAAGTTTTTTTCCACTATGTTGAATGAAACGGAGAATGGGGTAATTGGTGTTTGTACAAAAATGAAGGATTATAAGGTAAAATCATATAGAATAATTCATAACTCATAATTTATAACTCAAAACTATCTTAAAGATCCGCAGCCGTAGCAATTAATTCTGCGACATCCAACACTTGAATTTCTCCTTCTTTGTTGAAATTTTTTACGCCATCCGTCATCATTGTATTACAAAAAGGACAACCTGTTGCAATGATTTCAGCTTTTGTTTCCAAAGCGTCTTCTGTTCTTTCAACATTGATTTCTTTGTTCCCTTTTTCTGCCTCTTTAAACATTTGAGCTCCACCTGCACCACAACACAAACCGTTTGTTTTGCAACGTTTCATCTCGATTAATTCTGCATCCAATTTTTCTACCAATTCACGAGGTGCTTCATAAACATTATTCGCTCTTCCAAGATAACATGGATCGTGGAAAGTGATTTTTTTACCTTTAAAAACTCCGCCGTCTTTCATTGCAAGTTTTCCTGTATTAATCAAATCTTGAATTAGCTGAGTGTGGTGAATCACCTCATAATTACCACCCAATTCAGGATATTCATTTTTTAAGGTATTGAAGCAATGTGGACAAGCTGTAACAATTTTTTTGACTTCATATCCATCTAAAACTTGAATATTCATCATGGCTTGCATCTGAAAAGTAAATTCATTTCCAGCGCGCTTTGCAGGATCACCGGTGCAACTTTCCTCTGTTCCCAAAACAGCAAATTTCACATCACAAGCATGCAAAATTTTAACAACAGCTTTCGTGATTTTTTTTGCTCTATCATCAAAACTACCAGAACAGCCTACCCAAAATAAAATATCTGGAGTTTCGCCCGAAGCCATCATTTCAGACATTGTTGGTACAATTAATTGTTGAATATTTTCCATCTTATTAATTTAATTTAAAATGAAACTTGTAGAGACATAGCATGCTATGTCTCTACAAGTTTCATTTTTCAAAAACTTCTATTTTAACATTTCTTTCTACTAAATCCGTAAATTTTCCTTCATAGCGAGTTGCACGAACCATGTGATTATCTATCCAATGGTAATTTCCTCCTCTTGGTTTTCCCATTAACATACTGTGATATTTGAAACCGTTATCAGATAACCATTTTTCAGTAACTTCTCGATGTGCTTCTGTTCTTGAAGTGAAAAAACAAATTATATGTCCTTCGTCGTACCATTTATTTAAGGTAACCAAAGCATCTGGATATAATTTGGCTGTTGCCATTCTTTCTGGCTCTTCATTTGGGATATCATCACAGATTGTTCCATCAATATCAATTAAATAATTCTTGATATCTTCAGGTAAAATAGGACTTATGTGTTGTCCGTTTTCTGTAATTTCTATTAATTTATTTTCTTTCATGATTTTTTTCTCGCAAAGGCGCCAAGCGCAAAGTTTTTTTTAAAATTTTGTTAATTCAATTAAATTCTTGCTTTTAACATTTATTCAAAGTGAATAATTTAATCAGTGTATTTTTTTTTGTTTTTTTATTCATGTGGTAGACTTTAATTTCAGCCGTATTACCTAATCCGAACTCAAAATAAAATTCAAAATTTTCAATATTTATGCTTGTCAAAGTAACATTTGAACCAGATGAATTAATCCATTTGTCTTTGTAATTTTTAGGTAGAATAAATTTGCCTCTATATATATAATTTGATTTATAACAATTTTGAAGACCTACTATTTCTAATTTAATTTCCTCCTTTTGATATGTAAATCCACAAATAAATATCAATGATATCAATAAAATTACTTTACTAACAATAATTTTTATTCTGACTTTATTCATAACTCAACATTCATAACTCATAACTAAATTCACTCCTCACTCCACTTTAGTCTATCCGCAGGAGAAAATTGCCAAGGCGCTCCATTATTTTCAATATTCGTGAGCATTCCAGCAAGTTCAGTTGGCATTTTGGATTCTTCCATTACCAAAAATCTTCTTAAATCAATGATTATTGCTAATGGATCAATGTTGATCGGACATTCTTGTACACAAGCATTACAAGAAGTACACGCCCAAATTTCTTCTTCCGAAATATAATCACCTAATAAACTTTTTCCATCTACAAAATCTTTTCCATTTTTGCGCAATCCATCACCATATTCAACAAGTCTATCTCTTGTATCCATCATTATTTTTCTTGGAGAAAGTAATTTACCTGTTTGATTTGCAGGACAAACTGAAGTACATCTCCCACATTCAGTACATGTATAAGAATCTAGTAAATTTTTCCAAGTTAAATCAGCAACATCTTTTGCTCCGAATCTTTGTGGAACTACATCCGCTGCTGGAGCTGCATAAGGATCAGCATTTGGATCTAGCATCAATTTTACTTCAGCAGTGACAGCTTCCATGTTGGAAAATTTCCCCTTCGCATCTAAATTGGAATAAAATGTATTCGGAAATGCTAAAACTACGTGAAAATGTTTTGAATAAGGCAAATAATTTAGGAATCCAAATACCATTAAAATATGTCCCCACCAGCCAATTCTTTCAACTAAATGAAGTGATTCAATGGATAAACCACCGAAAAGCCATTGTCCGATTAAGCTTGAAATGGAGAAACCAAAACTACCAGTTCCTTCAAAATGCGATTGACCTTGAGAATACAAAACCTCATCAGCTCCATTCATCATAAAAATAAAGCAAATTAAGGTAATCTCTGCAAAAAGAATCAAATTAGCATCTAATTTTGGCCAACCATTTAATTCACTTTTCACAAAACGAGGAATTTTTAGTAAATTTCTTCTTGCTAAAAATGCCAAGGTTGCAATGAATGCTAAAACGGATAAAATTTCAATGAAACTTACCATAAAAGTATAGAATCCACCCAATGATTCTTTGAAAACACGATGTGTTCCAGCTAAACCATCAACAAAAATTTCAATTAATTCAATTTGAGTAATTACAAAAGCAGCATAAATACAAAAATGTAAAAGTGCAGGAATAGGACGATTGAACATTTTTTTCTGTCCGAAGGCAACTAATAAAAGTGTTTTCCAACGTTCACCTTTTCTGTCAGAACGATTAATTTCTCGTCCCAATAAAATATTTGAACGAACTTTCATCATGTTCCAAGTAAAAAAACCAGATGCTAAAACGAGTAAAATTGCGAATAAAATAAGAGAAATCATTTTTAAATTATTAAAACTTATATTGATAATATTATTTAATTGTGTCTAAAATAGTTCTTAATTTCCGTTCTTCATTTGGAGTCAAAGGAACGCCTTTTATTCTTGCACCTAAAAATGAAACGTGAATATATCTTTCTGGATGCAGCTTTAAATCGGCTAATAAATCTTGAACTTCAGCATTTGTTTTCAATATTTCATTGTAGAACGTTTCATCTTTCACCAATTTCCCTAAAGTTCCTTTGCCAGCATCTACATCAGCCAAAATTGAATTTAATTTTTGAATTGTTTCAGTTGCATCTCCAACAACTTTTTTGAAATCAACTGTCACCATATCATCAGAAACTTTTTTCACATTTCCGATAATTCCTTTTATCTCATCGTTACTTTTCTTTAAATTTGTTGTAATCGATTCCACATTATTGAAAATCCTTGTTAATTGTTGCTTTTCTTCTCGTACTAGATTTTCCACTTCAAAAGCAACATTTCCTAAACGTTTGATAGCAATTTTCACTTCTATCATACTTTGTTCAAGCTCTGAAGTTGCAGTTGTATCCCAAAAAGCAGAAAGAGAAGTCACTGCTTTATCGACATTTACCATCAAAGTTTGTACTTTCTGTGAAATTGGATCAGCATAAGATTGAACTTGTGCCATCATATCTGCAGCAACAATTCCCGACATGTGAGCTCCAGGTTTATAGTATCCGCGTGACAAATCTTCTGCCATCGTAATGATAATTCCTTTACTAAATAAATCTATTGAACCAACTTTTATTTCAGAACCAACAGGTATTTTAATGTCTTCATTCTGAATGTTAAATTTAATCCTAACCCTTCTGCTAGGTTCATTTTTAACAACATATTCTACAGAAATAATTTTACCAACAGGAACCCCATTTAAAGAAACAGAACTTGCTGGGGCAATTCCACCAGAGTTAGGAAAATAAGCGTAATAAACTTCATCTCCACCAAAAAAGCTATAACCTTTTAAGAAATTTACTCCCGCAACTAAAAGTGCTATCGCTCCAATTGCAATGATTCCTGTCTTTAATTCTTTTGTTATTTTCATAAATATTTCTTGTTCTAAATCAAGCTAAGATTCAAATTTCAAATTAAAGTATCAAAAGTAATGAAAATAAAAATAAAAGCTTTAAAAAAAGTAAAATTATTTGAAAGGCAGTTTTGAGAAACTAAATTAAATTTCATTTTTTCAACTCTTTCAGTGCTTTATCTAAGTTGATTCGTTCTCCGTTTTGAAAAGCAATCACGAAAGCATGTTGAAATCCTTTTTCGCGCATTTCATTTTTATAAGAATTGGCTCCATTGAAATCGTTTTCAAACTTTCCAACAGCATACTTAAAGAAATTATCTTGCTTATATTCAAAAACTTCCATTCCTTTAAAGCGAGAAGTGGTTAAAGAAATTTTGGTGTCAGAAGTTTCAATTTGAACCATGAAATAAATCGCTCCTGTATTTTTAACTTTGTCAATTTCTTTGTTGTCCAAATTAACTGTTTCCAAGGTCTTATCCTTAATAACGACGTCTTTTTTAACTTCTGTTTCCGAATCAGTAATTCCTTCCAATTGGTTTTTATATTTCTTAAAAGCATCAAACATGGAACCAGCCATTTTATCTTGATTTTCCTTGCTTGCCAAGAATTTTTCTTCTTCTACATTAGTCAAAAAACCTGTCTCAATCAAAACTCCAGGCATTGTTGTTTGCCACAAAACTAAAAATCCTGCTTGTTTTACGCCACGATCGTATCGACCAATTTTTTTAAATTCTTTCTGAAGTAAAGATGCGAATAAAATAGATTGGTCTAAAAAAGTAGCCATCTGTAACTGCCTAATAATCATGGCTTCAGCTGTCATGTCTTCTAATTTATACTTTTCTCCTTTATCGTCCTCAAGTAAAATAGTACTATTTTCTCTGTCCGCTACTTTTTGTTGAGCAGCAGTTTTATGTAAACCTAATGCATATGTTTCTGAACCAAAAGCACTTGCAGAAGCAGAATTTGCATGAATGCAAATAAATAAATCCGCCTTATTTTTATTTGCGTAAGAAGCTCTATCTTCTAATTCTACAAAAACATCTTTATCTCTCGTATAAATTACATTAATATTTGGATAAGCTTCTTTAATTTTTGCGCCTAATTTTAAAGCAATATTTAAACAAACAGTTTTTTCATTTGAAGAACCACCGTGACAGCCTGGATCTTTACCTCCGTGACCAGCATCAATGCAAACTGTTTTTATTTTTTGTAAATCTAAATTCGAATTTTGAGCAAATATAGTAGAATTGTAAAATGAAAACCCGAAACAAAAAAGTATAAAACCAATAAATTTGGCACAAAAAATGCGGGAAGCTTTTGAAAATA
>CAMBRH010000060.1 GCA_945870115.1 Chitinophaga pinensis
CTTTACATTTAAAAGCCAAATTAATTTTAACAATTGCACCTACCATGGGAATTTTATCCAATCTTTTCACCAAAAAAACCGCTAAAGAGCCAATTGATTTTGCTCATTTTAAGATAGATATGCATTCTCATTTACTCCCAGGAATCGATGATGGTGCAAAAACCTTGGAACATTCACTTGGAATGATTTTGAAATTCCATGAAATGGGGTATAAAAAATTAATTATGACTCCTCATATCATGGAAGATTATTATAAAAATACTCCTGAAATTATTCTTGAAAAACTGAATGAAGTGCGTCAAGAAGTCAAAAATTATGGAATTGACATCGAACTTGAAGCCGCTGCAGAATATTATTTTGACGAAACCCTGATTGAAAAAGTTAAAAACAAAGAAGTACTTACTTTTGGAGACAATCATGTTTTATTTGAGTTTAGTTTTGGTCAAGAACCACAGCGAATAAGCACACTTTTATTTGAATTTAAGGTAAATAATTACAAACCAATTTTGGCGCATTACGAACGCTATCCTTATTACCACAACAATCCTGAAAAAATTCGAGAATACAGAGATCAAGGAATTTTGATACAATTAAATTTACTTTCATTAACTGGTCATTATGGTCCTCAAGTGGAAAAAATGGCAAAATACTTAATTGACAATCAATTAGTTAATTTTGTTGGTAGCGATTGTCATAGAATTGAACATTTGCAAATTTTGGAGGCCAATGCAAACAATATTTATTTTCACAAAGCAAAAGAATTGAATTTATTGAACGTTCATTTGATTTAATCAATATTAAAAATTTGAGGTAAAAAAGTAACTTTTTTTCATTAAAATTTAATTGATTCTTGAAATTAATTTCTTATCTTTATTCTACTAAACCAAGAATAAATTTATGAATACCGATTTACAACAGCAAATAGCCTTGAGCTTATTGCCCAATATTGGACGTAAAAGAATGCGTACAATTCTAAACCATACAGAATCTTTAGATCATTTTTTTAAAGCTAAAAAAAAAGATTTTCTTGAAATCTCAGGTTTTGGAGAGCATTTAATTCGAAAAATGAATCGTGATTTGGCTTTAAAATTAGCTGAACCTTTTGCAGAATATTTCTTAAAATCCTCATTCCAAACCCATTTCTTTCAAAATGAAAATTTTCCAAAACGCTTAAATGAATGTATTGATGCTCCTTTACTTTTATTTTCTAGCGGAGAAATGGATTTCAATGTTCCAAAAGTTGTGGCCATTGTTGGAACGAGAAATGCAAGTGATTACGGAAAACAAATTTGTGAAGAATTAATTCAATCTTTTATTGGAAAGAACATTTTAGTTGTAAGTGGTTTAGCCTATGGAATTGATATTTTTGTTCATCAATTATGTGTGAAATACAACATTCAAACTATTGGAGTTTTAGGACATGGATTAGATCGCCTTTATCCATCTTTACACGCAAAAACCGCTAAAGAAATGCAAAAAAATGGTGGTCTTTTAACTGAATTTTTACCTGGTACAAATCCAGATCGTGAAAATTTTCCGATGAGAAACCGAATTGTAGCCGGAATGTGTGACGCAACAATCGTTGTGGAAAGTGGCATAAAAGGTGGATCTTTAATTACCGCAGACTTGGCAAATGATTACAACAAAGATGTTTTTGCATTTCCAGGAGACATTACTAGGGAATTTTCCAAAGGCTGTAATTTTTTAATCCAAAAAGACAAGGCACATTTAATTACTGGAAGTAAGGATTTTTTTAAATTAATGAATTGGGAAGATTCTAGTGCAAAAAAATCAATTCAATTTGACTTGTTTTCCGATTTGTCCGATGATGAGAAATTAATTATATCTAAATTTAAAATCAAATCAGAAAATTCATTTGATGAAATCATGTATTTAGCAAATTTACCTTTTTCAAAATTAAGTTCAAGCTTATTAAATTTAGAATTTTCAGGTATTCTAAAATCTTACCCTGGCAAAATTTATAAACTTAATGCTTAAAACAAAAAAAGCAATCTTTCGATTGCTTTTTAGTTTAGTTGTGTAATTTGTAATTTATTGTATATATGAGTCGTAGTTTGTTTTTATTTATTTTGACTAATCTCTGCATTAAAATTCGAATCCGTTTTACCGTATATTGAAATATTTTTTAAATCTTTAAATTTCTCAGATTGTTGACTTATTCCTAATTTTCGAATAACCACTGACCATCCTTGATTTTTGTTTTCTTGGTAAACATTAATTACTTTATTTACAGGAGTAGAATTTATCATTGCAATATTGTAAGCAAATAATACTTCTGCAGGCTCCATATTTTCTAATAATTTAGAAATTTTCACTTCTGTAGTTTGAAATTCATTTGCTATTTCAGTTTTAAAATTTTCAATATCAGCTACTGCTTGTGCATTTAAATTTTTTAATTTTTCGTCTAAAACAGTATCTCCAGTTCTCGCATCAAACGTTAATGATTGTGAAATTAGGTAAAAAGTAGCTGAAAAAAAGACAAAAAGTAGTATGTAGTTAAATTGTTTCATGGCTTTAATTTTATTGGTTATATAAGTAAGACAAGTATTTATCGAAAAACCCCTAAAGGAATTTCATTTTTTTAATTATTTTTTTGAAATTTTTTAATAAATCGTTGCCATTTAGTAGTAGCTTTTGATTTTACCTCAATAAAAGTGTGTTTTTCTATATCGTAAATGAATTTTTGATTTGAAGAGATGTTTATTTTATTGGAAGGATTCAGCTTTTCAGAAACTTCCATAAAACCTTCTTCAACCGAAATTTCAACAAATTTTGTGTCTTCATTAGCCGTTGTAATATTGAATTTGGTTCCCTGTACAATTATTTTTAATTGCTCTGTTTCTAAAACAAAATCCTTATCTACTGGACTTATGTCAAATAAACCTGCACCGGATAAACTTGCGATACGTGTATGAGATTCCGAATTGTTTAAAAAGCTAAGTACACTTGTTTTTGAAATAAGAGCAACCGAACTATCTTCAAGCGCAATTTCATGAGTTAAGGAAGTATCTTTTCTTTTTTGAAATTTTTTAAGATTTGAAATTATTTCAGAAGATTTATTGTTATTTGAAGCAAAGTTAATTGTATTTGATTTTATTTTTTGAACTGAAGTGCCTTCTGCAGAAAAATCTTGATTTTTATTTAAACTCGAACTTGAATTAAACATAAAAATCATGGAGGCAGAAACCAATAAAACAATAAATACAGCTGCTATTTTATAGTAAAAATATGATTTGTTCTCTTTTTTAGTATAATTTTCTTTATTTAAATTGAATTTTTCCCATGCTGCAACAATATTTACTTCAGGAGTTTTTTCCACTTTGCCTACAAATTGCCAAAGCAACAATCTTTGCTTGTAAATATTATTATTTTCTTCAGATTCTTCAATCCATTTAGTTAAAATAACTTTATCGGATTCAGTGCCGTTTCCGGATAGAATTTTTGAAATTATGTTATCAATTTGTGACATGATATCGTTGTTTTATTTTGAAAAATATATCTTGTTATAATAGTAAGACAAGAAAAAATGATTTTACCCCTAAAGGATTTGAAAAAAAATTGAAAATAAAAAAATTAATTCTGGAAAAAAGTGTTGAATTTTAGGTTTTAATTCAGAATTTAATCTTGAAATCGCTATAGTCATCTGATTTTCAATTGTTTTTACAGAAACATCCAAATGTTCAGCAATTTCTTTATTTTTCATATTTTCAAAGCGACTTAGTACAAAAATTGTTTTGCACCTTGGTGGCAAACCATCTAATGAAGCATAAACTAAATCTTGAAAAACTTTATAATCAAAGTCATTTGAATTTAATTGATTCAAAGCTGAATTAAATTCTAAATGATTGTCAAGTTCAACGGTTCTAAAATTTTTATTTTGTTCAATGTAATTTAAGGCTTTATTTATGGTTGATTTCACTAAATAACCTTCAATTGTTGTTGTAATGTTCAATTCATCTTTTTTACTCCAAATGTGAATAAAAACCTCCTGAACAGTATCATCAGCTAAACTTTCATCATGCAAAATTTGATAAGCTGCTCGATGAAGTCTCTTATAATGAGTTTTAAAAAGGTATTCTATGTCGATTAAACTGCTCAACTGAAGGATTAGTTTTTTTTGTAAATATAAACAAAATTGTTAAAGTCAAAAAAAAGTCTCACCAATTGGCAAGACTTTAAAATTTGTAAATACAATTTTTTTACTGAGGAACATTTTTTGGATTCAACAAATCGTAAAACTCATTGATTTTTGGCATAATAATAATTCTTGTTCTTCTATTAATTGCTTTATTTTCTGGAGTATCATTTGCAACCAAAGTATTGTATTCACCTCTTCCCGCTGCAATCAAACGATTTGGGTTAATGTTGTATTTAACTTGTAAAGCACGAACTACTGAAGTTGCACGTTTTACACTTAAATCCCAGTTATCAGTCATACATGAACTTTTCATTGGAACATTGTCTGTATAACCTTCAACCATAACTTCAAAGTTAGGTCTAGATTCTACAATTGTAGCGATTTTAGCTAAAATTTCATCAGCTTTTGCAGTTAAATCTGAACTTCCGGATTTGTACAACATTTTGTCAGATAAATTAATGAATACAACCGTTTTGTCAACTTTGATTTCAACATCTTGATCGTCTAATCCTTCTTTCAAAACACTTTTTAAATTTACTGCTAAAGCTAAATTAATCGAATCAGCTTTCGTTTTTGCAGCTTGTAATAAATTGATGTATTTATCTTTTAATTTTAATTGAGAAAGCGTTTCAGAAATGTTATCGTTTGCTGCTTGAGTTAAAACTGTTAAATCTCCAACAGCTGTTAATTGTTTGTCTCTAAGTTTTTTACAGTCTTCTAATTGCTCTTTTAAATCGGTAATTTGATCTGTTTTGGAAATGATTGAACTATTTGACAAAATCAATTCATTATTCAATTTAGAAACTTGACTTTCAGAAGCATATAATTTATTTTGAGAAGTTGCTAATTCTTGATTTGCTCTCGCATTTGCTGTTTCCAATTCAGTTTTCATGGCAACAAATTTCTTTTTACTTACAACACATGAAGTAAAACTTATGGCTAATAAAGCTATTGAGATGTATTTTATCATTTTTATTTTTTTAATTATTTCATCAAAATTAAATAATTTTCTCGAATATCACTCTGATTTAACAAAATTTGTTGCAATTTTTGCCGAAAGTAAGCAAAGTGGAATTCCACCGCCAGGATGAACACTTCCACCAACAAAAAATAATCCTTTTATTTTAGAGAAATTTGGATGCCTAAAAAACGCTGCCATACGATCATTTGAACTTGCGCCATATAAAGCTCCCGCAAAAGATGAGGTGCGTTTTTCAATGCGAATTGGATCTAAATATTCTTCCACTTCAATTAAATCCTCTAGCTTTTCGCCTAAAATTCTATTCAATTTTAAAAGTACATTTTTTCTAGTTTCAGTTCGAATTTCTTCCCAATCTTGACCAGAATTTGAAGGAACATTTACCATAACAAACCAAGATTCACAATTTTCAGGAGCATCATTATTTACAATTTTAGAGCTTACATGTACATAAATTGTTGGGTCATGATAAACTGTTTTTTCTTTAAAAATGTACGAAAATTCTTTTTCATAATTCTCAGAGAAAAAAATATTGTGCAAATCCAAATTGTCAAACTGTTTCTTCATTCCCCAATAAAAAATCAGAGCCGAACTTGAAGGTTCTTGTTTGTTAACTTGCTTAGGAATTTTGAGTTTTGGCAATAAATTTTTATAAGCTGGACGAATATCTGAATTACAAAAAACGATGTCAGCAATAATTGTTTCATTTCCAATTTTGATTCCCTGAACCTTGCTTTTGTCGTGAATAATTTCTGTAACTTTTTGATTTAAAATAAATTTTACACCCAAATCTTTTGCTAATTGCACCAATGATTCCGTTATGGAATGCATTCCTTTTGTTGGAAAAAATGTTCCAAAACCATGTTCTAAATGCGGAATAATATTCAAAATTCCAGGTGCTTGGTATGGATTTGATCCATTGTAAGTCGCAAAGCGATCAAAAATTTGAACCAATTTTGGGTGATTCAAAGCCTCGCGATTAACTTGGTTCATTGTGGAAAATAAGTGCAATTTATGTGCATTTGAAAAACACTTAAAAACGGCTTTGCTAAAATATGTTTTAAACTTATGCAATGATTTTTCTAAAAAAGCCTCGTGCGTTTTGTCATAAATAAACTTACTTTTTTCAAAATGATTTTTTAATGGTCTTGAACTAACTTTTAAAGTTGCTTCAACTTCAGTCAAAACTTCATTCACATCAGATTTAAAAGGCAAAAAAGTTCCATCCTCAAAAAAATAGTGGCAAGCGGTTTCATTTTTGATGTACGAAAAATAATCTTTTGGATTTTTTCCAGCAAGTAAAAATAATTCTTCTACAAATTGCGGCATTGTAAACAAGGAAGGTCCAGCATCAAAGCGGTATTCTCCTAAAGTAAAAGAACTCAATTTACCTCCCGGGTATGAATTTCCTTCAAAAACCGTCACATCAAAACCTTTCACAGCCAAGCGAATAGCTGAAGAAATTCCTGCAATTCCAGAACCAATAACGATCGCTTTTTTCATTTCCCAAAATTAAAACAAATTTTAAGAGAAAAGGTTTTGAAATTATTTTTTATAAAAAAGCGTTTTTTACGGTGTTGTGTTGGAAATAATTTATCTTTACGTCAAAGGGAATGTCCATTTACTAAATTTGCTCAAAAGAATAAATTAAGATGAAAAAATTAATATTAAGTTTATTTCTATTTATTATTGGTGTTTCATTGTTCTCTTGCAAAAAACACAACCCTGAAGACCCCTGGTTTTCGCATGGAGGAAAACACTTAAATGAACGTTTAGAAGGTGAATGGGAATTGGTGAGTTTGCATATTATTAAAAATACTAAATATCCTTTTGATCAAGACGAGGAATATGAAGATTATTCTAACTTATTAGAAATCGACACTATGAATATCGCTAAGTTTTTCAAATTTGTTCCAACAAAAAACATTAATAAAACTGAGGGAGAAGGTGAGGTATTTATTAGATCTAAAAACATGCCTTCTTACCCTGAAAAGGTTGGAATTTCTCAATCTTTATTACTCGATTTAAGTGATACAAATGTTGCCTTAGCAAAATTGACTTATCTATTTAAAGAAGGGAAAGTTAAAAATTTTTTCCGATTCAGGTTTGCGGATATTACACTAGTAGATACTTTAACACCAGATATCCCTGTTTTTAAACCCTTTGATGAATATTTTGTATTTAACAACTTTTTCATAAAATCATTTGATGATTTTGAAATATGGAAGGCAACTCAGAAGGAATTAATACTTTATAATGATTTAACATTAGATGGCTCACCATTTTACAGGAGATATAGATTAGCATTCAAAAAAATTAAATGAAAAGCAAATTAAAATTCCTATTTATAATAATGTTGTCATTCTTTTTGGTGAATTGCACGATCCAAAAAAGAACTTTCAACAAAGGTTATTTTGTGCAGTGGAATTTTAAACAAAAAGTAAATTCTCAAAACCAAAACCAGCCAAAATTAGAAGAGGAGCAAAGTCAACTTGATGAAGCAAATACAGATTTATCAATTGAAAGTGAAAACTTGCCTGATGAATTTATTAAAGATTCTAAAAATGAAAAATTAGAATTAAATGATGATATTACAATTGAGAAAAAAGATTTTATAAAGAATTTTGAAAATAAAGCAACAAAATTAATTTTTTCGAAAACTCCAATTTTAACGAAGATCAAGATTGCAAAAGTTAAAAAGGGTAATTTTGCAAAATTGGAACGCTCGAAAATGATAAGGACAACAATTACTTTATTAGTTGGTTTGTGTTTACTTGGAATAGGCGTAGTATTTTTGGCGAATTCTTTTGCTTCAACTCATATTGTTGGTGGTTCATTTTTAGCTGGTCTTACTTTTTCATTTGTCGGTGCAATTTTTATTGTTTTTTCACTTTTTAGATTTATTTGCATTGTATTAAAAACACATTTGACAAAACAAACGAATGAAGCAGATGAATTACAAAAAAGATTTAAAAGGATAAGTTCAAGAAGTGCATTACTTTCGCTTTTGTTTTTGTTTTTTGCACTAATTGTAAGTTTAATTTCTCAAACCTCAATTTTATTTCCTATTTTACTTATCATTGGATTTGCTTTTTTAATATTTTCAGCTTTATTTTCTTTTACAGATTAGCATTAATCTTTAAAAAAAGGTAAGTTGAAAAAAGAGTAAAATGAAAGTTGTCTAACTTTTTTTCCTCTAAAAATAAACTATCTTTGCAAAAAGATTTATCATGGCTAAAGTAAAATCAGCATTTTTTTGTCAAAATTGTGGTTATCAAACTCCAAAATGGTTGGGTAAATGTCCTTCCTGTACAGAATGGAACACCTTTGTAGAAGAAATTGTTGAGAAAAATTTATCTCAATTGGTTGCTTTTTCTACAAATACTGGTCGCACGGCAAAATCTCAGGTTTTACAAGAAATTCAACACACAGCTCAAACACGCATCATTCTGCAAGACAAAGAATTAAACCGTGTTTTGGGTGATGGAATGGTTCCAGGATCTTTGATTTTATTTGGCGGTGAACCAGGAATTGGTAAGTCAACTTTGCTTTTGCAATTAGCCATTTTAGAGAAAAATTTACGCGTTTTATATGTTTCTGGCGAAGAAAGCGATCAACAAATAAAAATGCGTGCCGATAGAATTGGACATCAAAATGATGCTTGTTTTATTTTAACTGAAACCAATCTTCAAAATATCTTTTTGCAAGCTGAAGAAATCCAACCACAATTATTGGTGATTGATTCCATTCAAACCCTGCACAGCAATCAAATTGAAAGTTCACCAGGAAGTATTTCTCAAGTAAGAGAATGTACTTCGCAACTTTTACGTTATGCGAAATTATCTGATGTTCCTGTATTTTTAATTGGTCACATCACGAAAGAAGGAGCTTTGGCAGGACCAAAAGTCTTGGAACACATGGTGGATGTTGTGTTGCAATTCGAAGGAGATCGAAATCATTTTTACCGTCTTTTGAGAACCATAAAAAACCGTTTTGGAAGTACCAATGAACTTGGAATTTATGAAATGCAAGGTTCTGGTTTACGCCAAGTTGAAAATCCATCAGAGATTTTAATTACCAATACGGATTCCGATTTAAGTGGAATTGCAATCGCCTCAACTTTAGAAGGCGCAAGACCTTTATTGATTGAAGTCCAAGCACTTGTAAGTAGCGCGGCTTACGGAACTCCTCAACGTTCAAGCACAGGTTTTGATGCAAAAAGATTGAACATGCTCTTAGCAGTTTTAGAAAAAAGATGTGGCTTTAAATTAGGAGCAAAAGATGTTTTTTTAAACATTGCTGGCGGAATAAAAGTGGATGATCCAGCAATTGATTTGGCAGTTGTAGCCTCAATAATGTCTTCTAATGCGGATTTACCAATTGATTCAAAAACTGCTTTTGCTGCAGAGGTTGGTTTGTCGGGAGAATTACGGCCAGTTAATCGCATTGAACAACGTATTTCTGAAGCCGAAAAATTAGGTTTTGAGTCCATCATCATTTCAAAATACAATAAAGGTGTTTCTCAAAAAAATTATGGAATAAAAATTATTCCTTGTGGAATAATTACGGAGGTCATAAAAACTCTTTTTGCTTAAGATTAAAATCACATAAATAGGTGGTTTTTGACAACTAATTACATTATTTTGTGTTTTTTCAGCATAAATGTTAGATTTTGTAATTTATTTTTGCTTACCTTTGGGGGTAAAGTTGAATTTTATTGTCTTAAGAATAAAACATCTCAAATATGAAAAACATTCTCTTCACCTTAATCTTATTGTTTACGTTTACAAACACCTCATTTTCTCAAGATTGGAAAAATGTTCCAGTGCCTATTGATTTAGTAACATATTCATCTACAAATTTTCAGTATCAAGTTGATTCACTAGGGAAAATTTATTGCATTTATTCTTACACCGATGGTTCAAACAACATTCTTAAAGTAGATCAATTTGATGCATTAACACAATCTTGGTTAAATAAATGGAATGAAACATTAACTCAAGCAGCCGATGAAATTCAAGTTGATTTTAAAGACCATATTATTTATTTTTCATTTGTTAGTGAGCAAACTCCAAATCCAATTTTTAATGTTTATCAAATCATAAACGAAACAGTATTTCACCAAGTACAAACAATAAATGCAAATTACAAGCAGTATTCACAATACGATTTCAAAGTTGGAGGTGCAAATAAGTATTTTTGGTTTACAGCGCATTCAAACACTACTGATTTTTCACTTTCTACTTTCAATATTGGTACAGGAACAATTGACACTTATATAATACCACAATTCAATTTACAAACACCTTCTAATCTTGAAATGGAGCAAGTTGGAGACACTTTATGGTTTGCCGCTGGTGATACTTCAAATCGTTTAATTTTAGTAAAATCGCATTTTTCTGCTATTAGTTTCAATACATTTGATGGTTCAGCTGCAGGAATTTTCAATGATGCTGGAAACACAATACTAGGGGATAGAACAATTTTATTAAGTAACAGAGTGGATGAATTATCTTTTATTTCAACTAACTCAGTTAACAATAGAGTTGAATATAATTTTACAAATGGTGCACTTTCCACGGCTTCTAATTCTGGAGAATATTATCCTTATCCTCAGTCTACAGCTAAATCTTATGATAATCAAAGTGCCTATCTTCTTGGAAATTTTGATAAATATGGGGATTTTACAAACCTGCGATCAAAAGTATTGAAGAAAAACTTTGCAACGGATGTTTGGGATACAATAGGCGTGCCAGGGAATCAAGTGTTTACTCAAAATAACAGTGCCTTCACGAATATGACTTTAGGATTCAGTCCTTTAACCAATCGATTTGTTGCTGGTTATGATTCTGCTAATTATTATGCTAAGAAACTAAAAGTTTACAATGTAGCTCCCGATTTAGGTAGTAAAGTTGTTAACTTAAACGTCACATTATGCACCAATACCGCATCAGTAAAATTATTTTCAGAATTTTCATTGTTTGACGAAAATAAGGATTTTTTAAAAATTGTTGATGTTTTATCATCAGATGCTTCCGTTATAAATCCTTCAAATATAACCTTTTCTTCTTCTCAAGTTTTTAAAAGAACTTTTTTTGATGTTTATTATTCAAATGGAACTCCGGGTAATGTAACTTTATCTTTTAATGTTACTGATGGTTTTGACACAGTAGCTGTTTCAGTCAATGTTACAGTCGCAGATTATGTGATTACATCCGTAACAAACGCCTCAGGATGCAGTAATTCATCTCTTACACTAGACGCTACTGTTGTAAGTGGTGATTTAAGATGGTTCACAGATCCGACTGGAGGCACTACTTTCCAGGTTGGAGGACCTTTTGTGACTGGAGTTATTACGAGTACTGTATTGTATTATGTGGAGGGTGTAGACAATAACAGCACCTGTGTTACACCTAGACTATTAGTAACAGGTACCATTCTTGCACTTCCTACTGTTTTCGCTGGAAATGATACAACTTTATGTGAAAATTCTATTATAACTTTAACAGGTACTGGTGCACCTACTTTGACGTGGTCAGGTGGTATTACGAACGGTGTCGCTTTTAATATATCTGGTGGAACTCAAACCCAGACTGTTACAGGAACAGATGCTAATGGTTGTCAAAACACTGATGATATTGTAATCACACTTAACGCATTACCATTTATTGATGCTGGAATTGATCAAACTATTTGTGAAAATACTTCGATTACCTTAGTTGGCGGTGGCGGAAACACGTATTCTTGGGACAATGGAATTTCTAATGGAGTTTCATTCACACCAGCAGTTGGAACAACAACTTTCACACTTACTGGAACTGACTTGAACGGATGTCAAAATACAGATTTAGTGGATGTAATTGTCAATGCACTTCCAATAATTTCTGCAGTAAATGATACGACTTTGTGTGAAAATACATCGTTTACCTTATATGGAAGTGGTGGTAATACCTATTCTTGGGACAATGGAATTTCTGACGGAGTTTCATTCACACCAGCAGTTGGAACAACAACGTATACAGTTACTGGAACTGATTTAAATGGATGTCAAAATACAGATTTAGTTAATATTATAGTAAATGCTCTTCCAGTAATTTCTGCTGGAAACGACACCACTTTGTGCGAAAACACGTCGATTACTTTAGTTGGAAGTGGCTCAAACACCTATTCTTGGGATAATGGAATTTCTGACGGAGTTTCATTCATACCAGTTGTTGGAACAACAACTTACACTGTAATAGGATTTGATTTAAATGGCTGCCAAAACACGGATCAGGTTGATATTATTGTAAACGCACTTCCAATAATTGATGCAGGAATAGATCAAACGGTTTGTGAAAATACTTCGATTACATTAAATGGTTCTGGAGCAAATACCTATTCTTGGGATAATGGTATTTCAAATGGTATTTCATTCACTCCAGCAGTTGGAACAACAACTTTTACAGTAACAGGTACTGATTTAAATGGATGTCAAAACACAGACTTGGTTGATGTAATAGTAAATGCTCTTCCAACAATTTCAGCAGGAAATGATACCATTTTGTGTGAAAATACATCCTTTACTTTATATGGAAGTGGTGGAAATACGTATTCTTGGAACAATGGGATTTCTGACGGAGTTTCATTCACACCAGCTGTTGGAACAACAACTTATACAGTGACTGGAACTGATTTAAATGGATGTCAAAATACAGATTTAGTTAATATAACAGTAAATGCTCTTCCTGTAATTTCAGCTGGAAGCGATACCACTTTGTGTGAAAACACAGCGATTACTTTAGTTGGAAGTGGCGCAAACACCTATTCATGGGATAATGGAATTTCTGATGGAGTTTCATTCATACCAATAGTTGGAACAACAACTTACACTGTCACAGGATTTGATTTAAATGGCTGTCAAAACACGGATCAGGTTGATATTATTGTAAACGCACTTCCAATAATTGATGCGGGAATAGATCAAACGGTTTGTGAAAATACTTCGATCACTTTAAACGGTTCTGGAGCAAACACCTATTCTTGGGATAATGGAATTTCAAATGGAGTTTCATTCACTCCAGCAGTTGGAACAACAACTTTTACAGTAACTGGTACTGATTTAAACGGATGTCAAAACACAGACTTGGTTGATGTGATAGTAAATGCTCTTCCAACAATTTCTGCAGGAAATGATACCACTTATTGTGAAAACACATCGATTACTTTATACGGAAGTGGTGGAAATACTTATTCTTGGGACAATGGGATTTCTGACGGAGTTTCATTCACACCAGCAGTTGGAACAACAACTTATACAGTGACTGGAACTGATTTAAATGGATGTCAAAATACAGATTTAATTAATATTACTGTAAATGCTCTTCCTATAATTTCTGCTGGAAACGATACCACTTTGTGTGAAAACACTTCGATTGTTTTAGCTGGAAGTGGCGGAAATACTTATTCTTGGGATAATGGAATTTCTAATGGAGTTTCCTTCACACCAATAGTTGGAACAACAAGCTACACCGTTACTGGGTCTGATTTAAATGGCTGCCAAAACACGGATCAGCTAAATATCATTGTTAACGCATTACCATCAGTTTTTGCAGGTACAGATATTACAGTTTGTGAAAATGATTTGGTAACAAATTCAGCTTTTGGAGCCCTAACTTATACATGGGATAATGGGATTACTGATAATGTACCTTTTAATGCTGTCGTAGGAACGACAACATATACAGTGTCAGGAACGGATGCCAATGGTTGTGTTGGAACAGACTCAAAAGATATAATCGTAAATCCAGCTGCAAATATAGGTGCAGGTTTAGATCAAGTTGTTTGTGAAAATACTTTGATAACATTAAGTAGCACCGGGGCACAGTTTTTAGCTTGGGATA
>CAMBRH010000061.1 GCA_945870115.1 Chitinophaga pinensis
TTAAAAGATTTTTCATAATACGATTTTTCTGCTTTTTTGTTTCTTTTTTTTATCCTAATTTTGATATCAGATTTTAAAAATACAATGAAAGAAAAAATTCAATTACTTCAGAATCAAATTAAAGAGTTAAAAATTTCAAATATAGCTGAATTAGAGCAGTTTAGAATTCAGTTTTTAGGCACTAAAGGTATAATTAAAGATTTATATACTGATTTTAAATCTGTTCCAAATGAAGAAAAAAAAGAAATTGGTCAATTAGTAAATAATTTACGAGAAATTGCAGAAGATTTATTTTCTTCTCACAAAGAATTATTTGAATCGACGGAAAATGAAAGTTCAAAAATTGATTTTTCTCGGCCAGGTGAAGTGTTTTCAATTGGTTCTCACCACCCAATTTCATTAGTAAGAGCTGAAATAATTGAGGTTTTTTCCAAAATTGGATACGCTGTTTCTGACGGTCCAGAAATTGAAGATGATTGGCATAATTTTTCAGCATTAAATTTTCCTCCAGAGCATCCTGCAAGAGATATGCAAGATACTTTTTTTATTGAAAAAGGTGAAAATGAAATGGCTTTGAGAACGCATACTTCGTCCGTGCAAGTGCGTGTAATGGAAAATCAAAAACCTCCAATTCGAACAATTTCGCCGGGAAGAGTTTACAGAAATGAAGCAATTTCAGCGCGAGCACATTGTTTTTTCCACCAAGTTGAAGGATTGTATATTGATAAAGATGTTTCTTTTGCTGATTTAAAGCAAACTTTGCTACATTTTGCAAAAGAAATTTTTGGTGAAAAGGCTCAAATTCGTTTACGTCCCTCCTATTTTCCTTTTACTGAACCAAGTGCCGAAGTTGACGTTTCATGTTCAATTTGCAATGCTAAAGGTTGCAATGTTTGTAAAAATACAGGTTGGTTAGAGATTTTAGGTTGTGGAATGGTTGATCCAAATGTATTAGAGGCTTGCGGAATTGACTCAACAATTTACTCAGGTTTTGCTTTTGGTATGGGAATTGAAAGAATTACGCAATTAAAATATAAAGTAAATGATTTGAGACTCTATTCTGAAAATGATATTCGATTTATAAATCAATTCAAATCTTCTTTGTAAATAAATATTGAATTATAAGTTATTGTTTCTTATCTAAATAAGTTATAGTCTAGTAATCTTACTTATCCAATATTCTAATAATCCAATAATCTAACAATCAAAATCTAAATGGGACTTTTCTCCACAAATAAATCAGTTTTTCCTTGGATAGAATTAACTTCAATTTCACAATTGGAGGAAATTTTAAATTCGACTGAAAAAATAGTCATTTTTAAACACAGCATTCGTTGCAGTATTTCTTCATTTGCTTTGAGAAATTTTGAAAGAGAATTTGATCAAAATTCAAATATTCCATGTTATTTATTGGATTTGATAAGTCACAGAGATGTTTCAAATGAAATTGCAGAAAAATTAAACGTCATGCATCAATCTCCCCAGGTTTTTTTGATTGAAAATAAAAATGTGCTTTATACAGCAACACATGAACAAATAGATGCAACACAAATTATTAAATAAATTAAGAATATGAGTAAAGTAAAAAGAATTGGGATTTTAGTTATTTTAGCTTTGATAATTGCAACTTTTGTAATTGTTCCAATGTTGAATAAACCAACAATTGAAGATGAAATAATTGCTTCAGAATTTACTTTTCAAGATAATTTGGCGGTAACATTTGGAAAGAAAGTTCCCCTAAGCTTCAAAATTTTGGCTGACGATATTTTGTCATCAAAAGTTTATGTAAATGACAGTTTATTGAAAACGTGGAATAATCCCAAAGGTCAAATTTCATTTACATTAGATGTTTCAATCTTTGGATTAGGAGCAAAAACAATTAGTTTAGTTTCAAAATTAAAAAATGGAGAGGAACAAACAGACGCTCGTTTAATTCGTATTTTATCTGATGAAGCACCAAAATCAATGAAAGCATCAGTATTAAAGAGTTTTGTCCATAATGCTACTAGCTTTACGCAAGGTCTAGAATTTTCTGATGGAATTCTATTTGAAAGTACTGGACTTAATGGAAAAAGTAAAATTGCAAAAGTTCAATTAGAAACCGGAATTCAAACAAATGAAATTGGCTTAGATCCAACTTACTTTGGCGAAGGAATAACTATTTTGAATGATAAAATTTATCAAATTACATGGCAAAATCAAAAATGCTTTATTTACGATAAAAACACCTTACAAGTTCAAAAAGATATTTCTTATATTGGCGAAGGTTGGGGATTATGTAACGATGGAAAAAGCATCATTATGTCTGACGGAACTGAAACAATAACCTTTAGAAATCCAGAAACATTTCAGATAGAAAGAACAATTGAAGTTTATGATCAAGTTGGACCAAGAATAAAATTAAATGAATTAGAATACATCAATGGACATATTTTTGCAAATATTTGGATGTTAGATATTATCATAGAAATCGACCCGAAAACAGGAAAAGTTATATCTGAAATTGATTGTTCAGACATTGTTAAAACTGGAAAAGGTGCTGGTGAAGTTTTAAATGGAATTGCTTACAATCCAAAAAATAAAAAAATCTATTTAACAGGTAAAAATTGGAGCAATTTATTGGAAGTGGAAATTAAATAGTTAAATATTATTTGTATTTTCGAGCATAGGAACAAAACTAAAAACTCCCAATTTACTTTGAGAGAAATTAGTTTCATCAATTCTGGTAATCCGAATCATTTCTTGCGTTTCTAAATCTCCCACGGGAATAACCATAATTCCTCCAATTTTAAGTTGTTTCAATAAATCTTCAGGCACAAAAGGAGCACCACAAGTAATAATTATTTTATCATAAGGAGCAAAATTTTCTTGACCCTTATAACCATCACCAAAAAATAATTTTGGTGTAAAATTAAATTTCTTGATTGTAGTATTGGCTTTAAGAAATAATTCTCTTTGTCTTTCTATACTAAATACTTTCGCACCCAATTGACATAAAATACAGGTTTGAAATGCGGATCCTGTTCCCACTTCTAAAACCTTATCCCCTTTTTTGATTTCCAATAATTGCGTTTGAAAAGCAACGGTATATGGATGAGAAATTGTTTGTCCAGCACCAATTTGGAATGGCATATTTGAGTAAGCTTGTTTTTCAAATACTTGATCTAAGAAAAAATGTCGAGGAATAGCATCAAAAGCTTCTAGTACTTTTTCGTCAGTTATTCCTTTCGTTCTCAATTCATCAATTAATTGACGACGCATTCCTTTGTGCTTAAACGTATCTTGCATAAGTGCAAAGTTACCATTTTCAATGAGGATTTTAAAAAGAAAATTTAAACAATTAAATGTTATTAACTTGAAGAATTAATTTTTTAAAAACTTATTCAAAAAGCAAAATAAAATTTATCTTTATATTCAATTTTAAATTCTAATGATATATTTTTCTGTAAAATCCTTAAAAAGATGTTTAGTATTTCTGTTTATCTTTTCCTTTCAACAAGAATTGTTTTCTCAAAATATTTTTCAAAAAAAAAAAATTTTTCCTTTAGGAATTATTGATTCAATTTATTCAAGCGAACTATCAGAAACAAGAATCTTAAATATTTATTTACCTGAAGGATATTCGCCTGATTCATTGATAAAATATCCAGTAATTTATTTGCTTGATGGCTCAGCTGATGAAGATTTTATTCACATTGCTGGATTAATTCAATTTTTAAATTTCCCGTGGATTGATATTCTTCCAAAGTCGATCTTAGTTGGAATTGAAAATGTAGACAGAAAACGTGATTTTACCTTTCCAACAACTATCGAACAAGATAAAATAGACTTTCCAACAACAGGTAATTCAGAAAAATTTATTGATTTTATTGAAAAAGAATTACAGCCTTTCATTGAGAAAAACTATAATACAAATGATTCCAAAATGCTTATAGGACAATCCCTTGGAGGATTGCTAGCAACAGAAGTTTTGTTTAAAAAAAGTACTCTTTTTAATCAATATGTGATCATTAGTCCAAGTTTATGGTGGGATGACCAATCTTTATTTACTAAAATAAATCAATTAAAAATTGACAAGAAAACTGATGTTTTTATTGGAGTTGGAAAAGAAGGAAAAATAATGGAACGAGATGCCAAAAAAATATACACATCTTTAAAAAAAATAAAAAATGACCAATTGAATGTAAAATTCGAGTTTTTCCCAAATAATAACCATGCTTCGATTTTACATTTAGCTGTTTATAAAGCATTTGAGAATCTAAGCCCAAAGAAAAAATAAAAAATATGTTATCAAAAAAAGAAATTTGCGAAGCTTTTTCGACTGGAAATTTTGAATCAACTTTTAATTATTTAGATGAAAATATTTCTTGGAATATTATTGGAACTCAAATATTAACAGGAAAAGAAAAAATAATCGAATTTTGTATTCAAACCAGTAATTATTTTAAAGAAACAAAAACAACTTTTACACTAAAAAATATCATTCTGGATAAAAAAATGTGTTCAATAGATGGGACTGCCGAATTCATAAATTGTGAAAATAGAAGTACTTTTATTAATTCGTGTGATATTTACAAATTTGAAAACGAAAAATTAATTGAAATCACTTCATATTGCCTAGTTAAAAAACCATGACAGATACACAAAAAGTTACCAATCACATTTCAAAACTTGATGCAGATTTTGCGTTAACCATTGAATATTTAAGACAAGTCATATTAAAAACTGATGCTGAAATCGCTGAACAAATTAAATGGAATAATCCTTGTTATTATTATTCTGGTGAAATGAAAGCTTTTAAACCAAAAGAATATAAACGTGAAATAATTGTATTTAACTTACATAAAAATAAAATTTTACTTGTTTTGCCTACTGGAGCAAAAATCTCAAAAAATAAAGAACTTTTAGAAGGGGATTATACCGATGGAAGAAGATTAATCAAATTTACTGACTTAGAAGATATTAAATCAAAAGAAAATTTACTCCAAAATGTCATTAAAGAATGGCTCGAATTAGTTGAGAAGCAATGAAGAATTAAAAAGAAAAAACGAAGTTTTTGAAGACCGAGCGTTAATGAAGGTTAATATTAAATCATGAAAATTATTAATTATGACTTTAAGTCAACTAGAAAATTTTTATCTGAAACATGAAGAACCGCATTTAAGTTGTTTTCTTGCTTTGAAGGAAATTATTCTTTCCTACAATTCAGATATTTCAAGTACTTGGAAATATGGAATGCCGTTTTTTAGTTACAGAAATAAAATGTTTTGTTATTTATGGTTTCATAAAAAATTAAAGCAAGCTTATGTTGGAATAATAAATGGTAATTTAATCGAGCATCCGGATTTAATTCAGGAAAAAAGAAGCAAAATCAAAATAATTTTATTTGATTCTAATGAAGATTTACCAATTGAAAAAATTCATGAAATCCTTCAAAAATCAATAGAAATCCATAATAATAAAAAATAACATTTACTTTATTTGGCATACCTTTTGACATTATATTAAAATATTTAAATTGAACTAAAACAGAGTAATCATGAAAACAGCAATCCTTTTTTTATCAGTAATATTATCAACTTTGACATTTTCTCAAGAATTCAGACCGACACCAACAATTAACGTTTCTGGGGAAGGAAAGATAAAAGTCGCTCCTGACATGGCTACAATCACAATTTCTTTGGAGACAAAAGGGAATAATGCAATTGATGTCAAAAAAGAAAACGATTTAAAAACAGATGCTGTTATTAAATTCATCAAAAAATCAAATATTTTAAAAGAAGATTTTAAAACTGAAAGGGTTTTCCTTTCTCCAAATTATGATTATGAGAAAAAGAAACAAAATTACATCGCTTCTCAAACAATTGTAATTAATTTGAAGGATTTATCAGCCTATGAAAGCTTGATGCAAGGATTAATCAGCAATGGAATTAATAAAATCGATAATGTTGAATTCAAATCATCAAATATGCTTCAATTGCAGTCTGATGCTCGAAAGTTAGCTATAAAGGATGCGAAAAAGAAAGCGGAAGATTTTGTTTTTGAATTGGGTCAAAAAGTTGGTAAAGCATCAATGATTACTGATAATTCTCAAAATTATTATCCTCAAACAAGAATGTACGAAATGAAATCTGCAATGTCAATGGATGGTGCAGAGATGGCAACAGAAACTATTGCTCCAGGAGAAATTGAAATCGTTGTGAATGTTTCTGTGAGCTTTATTTTGGAATAAAGAAACTCCCTTTTCAAGATATATTTTAAAAAATTCAAAAATAAATAAACTGATTTATTTAATTTGAATCTTTTTTTTTAAATTACTTTTATCCTCAATTTCATTTTACTATTTTAACTTATCGTAGAAATTCAGTTTATAATCCAACATGAAAAAAATAATCACTATAATTGGTGCACGCCCGCAAATAATTAAATCTTCTGCAATCAGTAGGGCTATAAAAAATAGTTTTTCACATATATTAGACGAAATTATCGTGCATACTGGTCAACATTACGATGAAAACATGTCTGAAGTTTTTTTTACAGAAATGAATATTCCTCTTCCGAAATATAATTTAAAAGTAGGAAGTTCATCTCATGCGAATCAAACATCAGAAATAATGAAAGGAATAGAAGAAATTCTAATTTCAGAGGAAGCAAATGGAATCCTAATTTATGGTGATACAAATTCAACTTTAGCAGGAGCAATTGCGGCTTCAAAAATACACATTCCAGTTTTTCATGTTGAGGCGGGATTAAGAAGTTTTAACAAAAGTATGCCAGAGGAAATTAATCGAATCATGAGCGATCACGTCTCTACTCTACTTTTTTGTCCGACAGAAACCGCTTTACGAAATTTAAAAAATGAAGGAATTTCATTAAGTCATACCCAAAAAGCTTCGATTGATACTCCGCATGTTTATTTGTGTGGAGACATAATGTTGGATAATAGTTTATATTTCTCAAAACTTTCAGATGAAAATTCAACTATATTATCCGAATTAAATTTAGAAAAAAATAATTTTATTTTGGTGACAATTCATCGAAATGCAAATACAGATGATAAAACCAATTTGAATTCAATTTTCACAGCTTTAATTCAAATTCAAAAAGAAACAAATTTAGATATTGTTTTGCCACTTCATCCTCGCACAAAAAAAATGATGGCGGAATATTTGGATGAAACAATTATAATTGAACTTGAAAAGAGTAAAAAAATAAAAATAATTCCTCCAGTAGGATTTTTGGACATTATTTCTTTGGAGAAAAATTCAAAATTAATAATAACAGATAGTGGAGGTATGCAAAAAGAAGCTTTTTTCTTTCAAAAACCATGTGTTATTCTACGTCCCGAAACAGAATGGATTGAAATTGTAGAAAATGGAAATGCAATTTTAGCAAATGCTGATGAACAAAAAATTGTTGAATCAACATTAATTCTATTAAATAAAACTGATTTCACTTATCCAGAATTATATGGCGATGGAAAAGGTGCAGATTTTATCTTAACGAAAATTAGTGAATACTGTCAAATTAATTGAGAAAACTGAAACAAACTTACCATAAATGAAAATAACTTTTCTAATTCTTTTCATCAGCTTTAATTTAACTTTAATTGCTCAAAAAAATAAAACAATTGATTCAACTGCAATTCAAAGTTTTCGCTTGAAAAAAGTTTGCTATTCAGATATTGGTTTTAATACTGCTCCTTTTTCTCTTAAATTCAAAGACTCTATAGGAAATAAAGAGCATTTATTCTATCGAAATAATTTGCGTTCAGTTTTTGGAATAGGCTTTTCTTACAAATGGTTTTCTTTAAGGTTAGCGATCAATTTACCTGGACACCTTAAACCTGTTAGTAAATTTGGTGAAACAAAATACATTGATTTAGGATTAGAATTTAAAACTAAAAGGCATTTTTATGACATTGATTTTCATAATTATAAAGGTTACGCTATTAAAAATGCATATTATTGGAATGATTCTTTAGACAAGAATATAAATCCACATTTTATAACTCAAGAGATGAATGCTTTGAGTCTTTCGCTCAATACTTGGAGATTTTTCAATAAATCAATTAATATGAGCGCATTAAAAGGAAAAACCGCGATGTATTTAAAAGAAGAAAAATCATTTTATTTGAAAACAACTTTTAATTTACATGGTGTTGGAAATAATGGAACTTTGATTCCTATCGAAAAATTTAATCCTAAGAATTCAAAAACAAGTGCCTCAACAATTTCGGCATTTGATTTTGGAGTTTTACCTGGCTACGTTTATGTCAATCGTTTCAAAAACTGGCAATATTCGGGAATGCTAGGTTTAGGACCAGTAATTCAGTCAAAGTTCTATTATGTCGATGGAATTCAACGAGGATATTTAGGATTGGCGCCTAGAATCGACGTAAGAATATTATTTGGATATAATGTACCTCGGTGGTTTATTAATTTTATTACAGAGTTTGATAATAAATCAATTAAATTCAATAATCTTAAATATCAGCAAACTTTTTATTTGATAAAATTAATAGGAGGAATAAGGTTTTGACATAAAAAAAGGAAACCAAATTGATTTCCTTTTAAAATTCAAGTATTTTCCTTATTTATTTTTAACTCTTTCCACGTAAATCCCTGTGCGAGTGTCAATTTTAATAATTTCGCCATTATCAACAAAAAGTGGAACTCTAACTTCAGCTCCAGTTGCTATTGTTGCTGGTTTCATTGTGTTTGTAGCTGTATCGCCTTTTACACCTGGTTCAGTGTAAGTAATTTCTGAAATGATGTACATTGGTAATTCAACCACTAATGCGGTTTCTTCTTCAGCATGAAATAAAATATTACAAATCATTCCTTCTTGCAAAAACAAAGGCTTTTCAATCATTTTTGCTGGAATATTCACTTGTTCGTACGTTTCATTATTCATGAAAACATATTCTTCTCCTTCTTGATACAAATATTGATATTCACGGTTTTCAATTCGAACAATGTCTATTTTGTGTCCAGCTGAAAAAGTATTATCTAGAACTTTTCCTGTTTCAATTTGACGCATTTTGGTACGCACAAAAGCAGGTCCCTTTCCTGGTTTTACGTGTTGAAATTCAATTACTTGAAATAATTTACCGTTGTGTTTGATACACAATCCATTACGAATATCTGATGTATTTGCCATTTGACTTTTTTATTATAAGGTGCGAAAATAGAGATTATTTAAGTTTTTTAAAAGAAAATAGTAGAAAATTAAAGATTATTTTGTTTTTTTGCCACTTAAATAATTTAAAATTTATGCCGAACCAAAAAAAAATTACCATTGCCATTGATGGATTTTCTTCATGTGGAAAAAGTACTTTAGCAAAAGCAATTGCTCATGATTTGGGTTATATTTTTATAGATTCAGGCGCAATGTATAGAGCAATAACACTTTATTGTTATAAAAATAAATTAGTTGATGAAAATTCAATTGATGAAGAGAAAATAATTGCTTCTCTTAAGGATATTTCAATCCATTTTGAATTTAATAGTACAACTTCGAAACTTGAAGTAACTTTAAATGGCGAAAATATTGAAAAAGAAATTCGAAATTTAACAATTAGTAATTTGGTAAGTAAGGTTGCAGCAATTAAAGAAGTGAGGCAAAAATTAGTTTCTGAGCAACAAAAAATTGGTGAAAATGGAGGAATTGTTATGGACGGAAGAGACATTGGCTCAGTGGTTTTTCCAAATGCGGAGCTTAAATTTTTCGTTACCGCAGATACCGAAGTAAGAGCACATAGACGTTTTCTGGAATTAAATGACGCTTCAATTAGTTTAAAAGAGGTTGCAAAAAATTTAAAAGAAAGGGATTTTTTGGATTCAACAAGAAAAGAAAGTCCTCTCATCCAAACAGATGACGCAATTGTTATTGATAATTCAGAATTAACTCAAGAAGAACAATTACTTTTAGCTCTAAAGTACTATAAGGACTGCATTCACTATTTAGCTCAATTTCCAAAAAAATAAATAAATAAAAACAAATACTTTGAGGTTTCAATCCATTTCATTATATTCGCACCCTCAAATGAAAATTTGTAAGCAAGAAATAAAAAACAGTTTTAAAATAAAACAAAAAGAGAAATACAAGAAAAATGGCATTAATAGGAAGAATTAGAGAAAAATCAGGTTTGTTATTAGTTGTAATCGGAGTAGCGATGTTAACTTTTATCTTAGGTAATTGTGAATCTTTATTTAAAGGTGGAGGAAATACTTTGGGGATAGGAACAGTTTATGGTGAATTAGTGGATCAAACGAAATATCAAATTAATGTTGACAATACTTTAAACCAAGATGCGCAACAAGCACAACAAAGTCAAAAAGAATTTACTGCAAAAGATCAAGAAAATTCTGCTGATAAAGCTTGGAATTTTACTGTTGATAATGTAATTCTTCAAAAAGAATACGATGCTTTAGGAATTGACTGCAGCGATAAAGAACTTGATGCTTATTTATATGGTCAAGATGGATTTACCGTGATGCCAGATTTAGCGCAAAACTTCGCTGATTCAATTACCGGTCAGTTTAATCCAAAATTATTAGAGAAAAGAATTGAAGAAATGGAATCTTCATCTGATCCAAAAGTTTCTGGACAATGGGAAACTAACAAACAACAATTGAGAGATTCAAGAAAAAATGAAAAATATTTTCAATTATTAAATCAAGGTGTTTACGTTACTAAATTAGAAGCAAAACAAGAATACTTGGCTCAAAAAGAAGTTAAAAACATTTCTTTTGTAATGAAAAGATATTCTGAAATTCCTGATGACCAAATCAAAGTTACGGATGAAATGGTTCGTAAATTTTACGAAGAACATAAAGGGGAGAAAAAATATGAAGCTACTGCTGGGAGAGATGTAAAATATTTTGATATTTTAATTCAAGCAAGCAAATCTGATTCAGCAAAGTTTAATATAGCAATGGATAAAATCAAAAAAGAATTTGCTGCTTCAACAACAGATTCAATTTTTGCAATTTTAAACACGGAAGATATAAATAAAAAAGGTAACAAAGCTTTTTTACCGTATCGTCCTGAAACAGATCCAAATGCAAAACCTGGAATGACTTATCCTCAATACATGGATACAATTTTCAAAGCAAGTAGTATTGGTCAAGTTGTTGGTCCATACTCTTTCCAAGGGAAAATGTATGTTTCCAAAGTAATTAAATTCAATAATCAATTATTAACTGCAAGACACATTCTATTACAAGTTGCTAAAACAGATACATTGGCAGCTAAGAAAACTAAAAAAATGGCGGATAGTTTAGTTGGTTTATTAAATGCTACTAATTTTGAGGAATATGTAACTAAATTCTCTCAAGATCCAGGTTCAAAAGACAAAGGTGGAAAATACGAAGATTTTGCATTTGACGAATTTGTGCCAGAATTTTCGGGATTTGTTAGTGCAAATAATGTAGGGAAAATCGGAATTGTACAAACTTCTTATGGTTATCATATAATTGAAGTGTTGGCTAAAAAAGCCGCAAAGATTCCAGTTCTTTCAGTAATTGAAAAAACCTTAAAAGCTTCAGATGAGACTGAAACAGATGCTAGCGATGCAGCCTACAATTTATTATATTCTTTGGATTCTAAAATTTCCCGTAAAAAAGAAATAAAAGATAAAATTCAATTATTTGATTCTTTAGCTCAAAAAGCAGGATATTTTTCAAGACCAGTTAAAATTTCTGATGAAAATCCAAAAGCTCAAGGTTTTGCAACAAGTTTTGCTGAAGATAAAATCATCAGTTTAGCTTATGACGAAAATTCTGAAATAGGAACTTTATGCTCTGCTCCTATTAAAGATCAAGGGAAATATGTAATTGCAATGGTTTCATCAATTAGAGAAAAAGGTGTTCCAAACTTTGAGGATGTTGAAGAACGAATGAAATTTGAAGTAATCAAAGAAAGAAAAGCTTTACGTTTTATCAAAATGATGCAAAACGAAAAAAGTTTAGCTGCTTTAGCTAGAAAAGTAAACGGTCAAGTAATGAAAGGAGAAGTAACTTTTGCGAATCCTCAAATCCCAGGTGGAAGTTACGAACCAGAATTAGTTGGTTCTTTATTTTCAAAAGGTATTAAAGTTGGAAACATTACTAACCCATTGCAAGGTGAGCAAGCAGTTTATGTAATTCAAATTACAAAAGCAATTAAAGCTCCAGCAACTGCAAACTATAAAGCTGAAAAAGATCAACTTTTAGCAAATGCTAGACAACAAATGCAAAACCTAACACGTTCTGCTTTGATGAAAATTGCTGAAGTAAAAGATAATAGAAAGTTCTCTGCACTAGGAATAATAAGAGAATAAAATCAAAATATTTTTATTCAAAAGGGTTTAGATTAATTTCCAAACCCTTTTTTTTGTACAAAAATTAATAAGAACTTAATTATATAGATTTAAGAGAAATGAATGCTTGCTCAAATTCTATTCAAAAAAGAAGTAAATAATCATTTTGTGTTGAAAGAAGGTTAAGCAAATTTACCTAATTCCGTATCGCAATTACTTAACAATTTTTAAATATTTGTTGTCAATATTAAAAAAAACAAAGCACAAAAAAAGAGGTGAATTTCTTCACCTCTCAAATTTTATTTAAAAGAATAGTTTCAACAAGCTTCAATAATCATTGCAGAAGCACCACCTCCACCATTACATATTGCAGCACCACCAATTTTCCCTTGATTTTGTTTTAATACATTAATTAATGTAACAATTATTCTAGAACCTGAATTACCAAGTGGATGACCTAAAGCTACTGCCCCACCATTTACATCTACTTTTTCTGGATTTAAACCTAAGATTTTTGTATTTGCTATTCCAACAACTGAAAAAGCTTGATTCAATTCCCAGTAATCAACATCAGCAATTTCCAAATTGGCTCTTTTCAAAGCAATTGGAACAGCTTTTGAAGGTGAAGTTGTGAACCATTCTGGTGCTTGAGCAGCATCACCATAACCAATAATTTTTGCAATTGGTTTTAATCCATATTTTTCAACAGCTTCTTTTGAAGCTAAAATTAATGCTGAAGCTCCATCATTTAAAGTTGAAGCATTTGCAGCAGTAATCGTTCCTTCTTTATCAAAAGCTGGTCTTAAAGAGGGAATTTTATCTAAAAAAACATTTTTATATTCTTCATCTTCTGAGATAATTAAGGCATCACCTTTTCTTTGAGGAACAGAAACAGGTACAATTTCATCTTCAAATTTGCCCTCTTTCCAAGCATTTGCTGCTCTTGTATATGAAGTCACAGCAAAATTATCTTGATCTTCTCGAGTTATTTCGTATTCCTTAGCACAAAGTTCAGCACATGTACCCATCGGAACTTTACTATAAACATCCAATAATCCATCCTTTGTGATTCCATCTAACATAGAAATATTTCCGAATTTTACTCCGTTTCTGCCATCTAAATAATGAGGAACTTGACTCATGTTTTCCATTCCACCAGCAACAACGATTTCGTTATCTCCTGCCAAAATTGTTTGAGCCCCAAGCATTAGAGCTTTCATTCCTGAAGCACATACTTTATTTACTGTTGTACAAGGAACTTCAATACTCAAACCAGCACTCAAAGCTGCTTGACGAGCGGGAGCTTGACCAACACCAGCTTGAAGTACATTACCCATGAAAACTTCATCAATTTGTTCAGCTTTTAAACCTGATCTTTCTAAGGCTCCTTTTATTGCTATTCCACCAAGTTGAGTTGCAGGAATACTACTCAAACCACCTAAAAACGAACCAATTGGCGTTCTTACCGCTGAAATTATGTAAACTTCTTTGTTCATATTATGTTTATTTTTTTTACAAATTTAATAAAATTAAAGCAGTGAATCGATTTAATCTTCTATTTTTGCAACTTTTTTATTTTTAAAATTTCACTATGAAATCAATTTTGTTTAGTTTAATTGGATCAAACCTAAAACTTGTGGGGAGCTGAAAATTATGCATAAATTTTGGTTAGTCTA
>CAMBRH010000062.1 GCA_945870115.1 Chitinophaga pinensis
GATATTTCAGCTTTGGAAAAAGGGGTTTACACTTTATTTTATGGAAATACAACTAAAGAATTTTGTTTTAGAATTGTAAAAACAGAATAATTATTGCAGAAAAACAGCTTATTTGACTTAATCAATTTAAAAAATAATTCAATCAAAAACACCTCTGAAATTTGTCTAATTTAAGAGAAATCATTTCATCAGTCAACTTTACTTTTAGTATAATCGGCTGTAAAATTTTCTGAAACTAATTTTGGATATTTTGGATTAATTTCTTTTAATTTTGCTATTAATATCTTTGACACTGCGTAATTTTTTGTCCAATTTTTATCGCAAGGAACAATATTCCAGGCAATTTTATTGCATTTTTCAAAAATTTGTTCATAGACATTCATGAACTTTGACCAAGATTTGCGTGTTTCCCAATCGCCGTCAGAATGTTTCCAATGTTTGTCCAAATTATTAATTCTTTCTAATAATTTTTCTTCCTGTTTTTCGAAACTCAAATTCAAGTAAAGCTTTATAACGAGCGTATTATTTTCTTCCAAATATTGTTCAAAATCATTGATTTGATTGTAGCGCTTTTCAATTACCTTATCATCTAAATATCCATAAACTGAAGGAACTAAAATATCTTCATAATGTGAACGATTAAAAACTGTAATTGTGCCTTTTTCAGGTAAAACCTTGTTAATTCTCCACAAATAGTCATGTGCTATTTCAACATCAGTTGGCTTTTTGAAAGAAACAACATTTACCCAAGATGGACTTATTTTACTAAAAATATCTCTTGTCAAACCATCTTTTCCAGAAGCGTCCATTCCCTGAAGAACCAACAAAATTCCCTGCTTTTTTTTCAGCATACAATTTTTCAATCAAAAGAGCAATTTCTTCGATGTTTTTGTTTGTTTCCTCGATACATTTTTCTTTTTCCCACTAAGAATCTCCAATTGGATTGTGATTTTTTAAAATTGACATAGTAATAAAGTTTAATTTTTTGCTAAAAAATAATGATGATCCTATGAATTAAAATAAATTAAGGAGTTAACAAATTTAGAAAAAAATATTGCTTTTTAAGGATAAAATTAATTTTAAAATACTAAAAAAGTAAATTTAAAAATATGTCAAGGCAAAAGGAGATTTATTTTTATCCAGCACTCATTCTTCCGATTGCACAACTGACATAACTTTTTGCTTTTTCAATGATGTTGTTATTTCCTTTTTCCGGATAGCCCAATTTATGCAATTTTGCGACAATTTGTGGACGTGAATCTTCATTAGCATTAAGTGATATTTTTTCTTCTTCTAAATTAATTTCGACATTGCTAGTTCCTTTTATTTCTAAAATTGCCTTTTTAATTGTATTCATGCAACCACCACATTTGATATTTTCAACTAGAATTTCCATAACTTTTAATTTTAAGTAAAGTTAGAAATTTAAAAATAGAATATTGTTACATAAGTCACTGATTAAAATGATTTTAATTAGTAGTTTTGTGTTTTTAGCTTTTCAAATAATTTAGCAATTCAAATGTTAACTTCCATAAATCCGAAACTTCCCATGAGAAATAAATCCATTACTCGGGATTTCTATATTCATAAATTGGGTTTTCAAGAATTTGGAAGTGCAGATTTTGATGGATATTTAATGCTTGAAAAAGACACTATTCAAATCCATTTTTTTTAATTTGCAGAACTTGATCCAAACGAAAATTATGGGCAAGTTTATATTCGAACAGATGGAATAAATGAATTGTATCAATCTTTTCTAGAGAAAAAAGTAAACATACATCCAGCAGGAAATTTACAAAGAAAACCCTGGGGACAAAAAGAGTTTTCAATTTTAGATCCAGATAATAACCTACTTACATTTGGTGAAAGTTTGTGAATTATTGTAATATAGTTAATAATTTGAGGCAATTACTTAGTTTGCTGTGTTAACTCTTTTTTTCTATCTTTGTGAAATGATTAAAAACCAAATCAACATAAAGAATAAACGTGCAAAATTTGAATATCATTTGTTTGATATTTATACTGCTGGAATTCAGTTGACTGGAACTGAGATTAAAAGTATTCGAAATTCAAAAGCAAGTATCTTAGAAGCTTATTGTATTTTTGATAACGGCGAAGTTTTTATTAGAAACATGCATGTTACGGAATATGAAAATGGATCTTTTTACAATCATAAACCGCGTGCTGATAGAAAATTATTGTTGAATCGAAAAGAAATCAATAAAATTCAAAAATATTTGATGATTAAAGGGAATACTTTAATTCCTTTGAAAATGTTTTTATCAGAAAAGGGTTGGGTGAAAATTGACATCGCTTGTGCTCAAGGTAAAAAACTTTTTGACAAACGTCATGATTTAAAAGAAAAAGATGACAAACGAGATATGGCGAGAGCTATGAAGAAATAACATTGATTACAAATTAACGGATTACAAATTACAGATTGCTTTGCATCGATATCAATTTTCTTGAGAGCGAAGCAATCTGTAATCTGCCAATCTGTAATCTGTAATTTATATGTTTACAAAATCCCCAAACTCAAAAAGTGAATCCATCTGTCTTGCGATAAAATAAAATACAGAAAAAATCCCCCAATAAAGTAAAAACTGAAAAAATAGGCAATTGTAAAATATAAGGATTGCCTTTTGAAATAAAGTGTAATAATAGGTAGTAAAAGCAGAATAGGAATTATAGGAAAAGCAGTATTTACAGAAAAATCTGTTTCATAAGGACTTTTTAAATAAGAATTTTTGCTCCAAACTCGTAGTGGATTATAAAAAATCCAAGATCGTTCAATTGCCAATTCTGGATTTGTGGAACAAAAAGTTAAATGAGGATTTTTAATGAATAAATTTAAGTCTTTTTCCGTTTTAAAATAAATTACTTCTCCACCAAAAAAACCATTGTAAATATAAGAATAGTGCGTAATTGTATGGTTTTCAACATGTGTTGGTAAAATTGGCTCAATCAGTAAAAGAAAACTAAAAAGTGCTGAAAAATAAGCCATTTTTTTAAAAATATTCCACTTTTTGTCAGATGTTAATTTCTGGAAATAAAAATTTTGCTCTTGTTCTTCTTTTGCTTTTTGCTGTTTGTAGCGAATTTCAGCCTCTTTTTTTCTTTCTTCAAAAGTTTTTTCTTTTCTAATTTTACTTTCAGAAGATTTAGTTTCAAAGCGATCATTCATTAAAATATCATAAGCTTCAGCCAAATCGATAAAAACTTGATGCGCTTTTGGATCTGAATTTTTATCAGGATGATATTTCATCGCAAGTTTGCGGTAAGCTCTGCGAATCTCATCTTTACTCGCATTTTCATGTAAGCCAAAAATTTTACAATAAGTTAATTTTGTACTCAAATTTTAGTATTTAAATGAATTTCTTGCGTTTTCAAGCGATTAATTTTTCCACTTTCTGTTTTTTCAAAATTTAGAACGAAATAGATTTTTTTAGGAATTTCATATTTTTCTAAAGTAGTTTTGAAAATTTCAGCTAGTTCTTTTTCCATTTCTAAAGAATAAGTTTTTTCAATGAAAAAAGTTACAATTTCACCAAATTCAATATTCTTTTCGCCCAAAATAAAAAATGGAAAATTTATTTTCAATGTTAATTTTTCTTCTAGTATTTCTGGGTGAAATTTATATCCACCAGAATTTATCACAAAATCTTTTCTACCTTTTAAAACGAATTCTGTTGAAGAAATTAATTCAACAACATCATTTGTAATTAAATTTTGAATGCCAATTTTAGGTGCATTAATTTTTAAACAAGCATCTTCTTGTGAAAATTCAATTCCTTTTAAAGCATGAAAATTTTTCGGATTGGAAGCTGAAATTTTTCTTAAAGCAACGTGAGAAAGTGTTTCGGTCATGCCATAACTTTCGAAAAAATTAGTTTTTATTTCTTTAATGTCGGCTTCCAAACTTGGATTTATTGCCGCTCCGCCAATTAAAATAGTGTCAAAAAGGAGTAATTTTTCCTTATTTTCTTTAATTATTTCTTCTAATTGTAGAGGGACAAGTGAAATAAAACGAGCCCTTTGATTGAAATTTTTAAGTGGATTTCTAGCATTATCTGTTACAATTAAGTTCATTTTGTGAATCAAAGCTCGGATAATTTGCATTTTTCCACCAATGGTTTTAGCCGACAAACTCAAAACAATCGTTTCATTTTCATTAAAATTAAAATAATCACCAGTCATTTTTGCCGATTCAATCATGAACTGTTTTTTTACCTTAATTTCTTTTGGAATTCCTGTAGAACCTGATGTTTTCGAAATAATTTCTTCTTTTGAATTATTCCATTCTTCAATAAAATTCTCAACTTCTTGAATTACTTCCTTGTTTTCTGTAAGGAATTCAATTTTGTGAATATTAATTTTTGGAACGGTATTTGTCATAGAGAAAATAAGTTTATTTTTACATTTGAAAAATTAGTTGTATATTTGATTTATAATTAGAAACAAATAAAAGCAAATTTGAAAGTGCTAAAGTTAAATAAAAGTAAGAATTAAAGTATTAAAAACAATTATTAAAACCAAAAAAATGAAAAAATTACTTGTATTAATGTTAATCGTTGGAGGAATTTCTTCAGCATTCATTTCAAAAGATGTGAAGGAAACTGCAAAAGTTGTTGCACCTCAAGCTGCTGGAGGAATTGAATTCCAAAAAATGACTTTAGAAGATGCAATGAAAGAAGCAAAATCTTCTGGAAAAATCATTTTTATTGATGCTTACACAGAATGGTGTGGACCTTGTAAAAGAATGGCCGCAACTGCATTTATGGATGAAGGTGTAGCGAAATTATTCAATTCAAAATTCATCAATTTGAAAATTGAAATGGAAAAAAATGCTGACGGACCATTAGTTGCTCAAAAATACGAAGTTAGAGCTTACCCAACATTATTGTTCATCGATGGAAACGGAATGATCAAAAAATCTGTTGTTGGAATGCAAACTGCTGAACAGTTATTAGGAATAGGAAAATCTTTATAAGATCTTCCATTAAGATTATTAAGACCTTTTCAAAAGTGTCAAATGGAGGCTTTTTTAAAATTTTATTTATAAGTTTACATTTGTAAATGAGTAATTAAAATTTTTAAAGTAACGAAGATTTGGAGATTTTGAAAAGGTCTTAAAATTAATCCTTGATTTTGGTAAAAGCTAATCAGGGATTTTTTTTTGCGCTTATTTTTTTTCAAATACCAAAATCCTTCCTTTTGTGCTCGTAGCATAAATTTTCCCTTTATAACTTGTCATTGAAAACGTATTTTCATTGGATAGTTTATACCAATTTAAACCTAAATCTAGCGAAAAATCAATTCCATTTGTTCCACAAGCATAAAGTGTTTTCCCGACCTTAATTACACAAGATTTATAGCCCGAAATTGTTTTATTTGGTTTTGACCACGTTTTTCCTCCATCATTTGTCAAAAAACAATTATTTATAGTATCATTTGAATTTGTGTAATCTCCGCCAACCGTTATACCATTTTTTTGTGACCAAAAATGCATGGAAAATGGTCCTGAGGCTTCACTTTTTTTATATGAAAGAGGATTTTTTGTCCAATTTTTCCCAAAATTTGAAGTTTTGTAAAAGTTAGATTCCGATCCACCACTTACAAAAATAAATGTTGAATCGTTTAAAACTTGAACTGTTGTTCCACTTGCTGCAAAACCAGCTTCTCCACTTTGACATTTTAATTCTGAACTAGAACTTTTATTCCAAGTTTTTCCAAAATTTTCAGTCAAAAAAACTTGTAATTCCCCTTGAATTGGATCACCCATTAAAATTCCAAAACCATTTTTATTGATGTCAATTCCATCAAAAAAAGTTGGAGAATTTGGTTTCCAAGTATGATTTTCTTTTCCATTTTTGGATATAATTGAACTTTCATCGTGCGATTGCATTGCCATAAAACTTGTATCATTTAAAATTGCAATATCGCGTAATTCTACAAAAGACTTTTCGTTTAATTTTTCTGAAACCTTAGAATTTAAATCATAACTGTAAACAAAACCATTTGAATTTGCGGTGTAAATTTTATCCTTATAAATTGAAATTCCACGAGCGTGAATTGTATCAACACCATATTGAATGTATCCAAAGCTTGTTTCTTTTTGAATTTTTGCAATTTTTTTCAAATTTGAGCAAGCTTGTAAAAGTGCAATCGCTGCAAATAAATAAACTGATTTTAATGCTTTCATATTTTTCCAAACTTTTGATTAAAATCAGATTTTTGCTGCTCTTTCAACTCTTCCAAATTTTCTGGAATTTGTCTTTTCCAACGTTTGTGAGACCAAATCCAATTTTCTGGTGAAGCCAAAATTTCTTTTTCGAGTAAATTGGTGTGTTTTTCAGTAATTTCTCCCCAAGAACTTAATTTTGCGTCTTCCGTTATCAATTTAAAATCTAATTCGTAATAACCGCGTTTTACTTTACGCATCACAAAAAACACAACAGCTTGATTGTAAGTATTTGCCAAAAGTTCACAGCCAAAAAGTACAGCAGTTTCTTGTTTCAAAAATGTCATCCAATAAGCTTTTTTTGAATCTCCAGGAGATTGATCTGAAAGAATTAAAGTTGCAAAGGGTTTTTCGTGTTGCTTAGAGAAAAATTCCTTAACAGTTTTAGCATTAATTACGTGCATTCCAAAGCGACTTCTGCGTTCATTTAATTTTTTATCCCAAAATTTACTTGTTAAAGGCATTCCAATTCCAACGGCTTGATGCGGAAGTAAGAAATTTTGAGAAGTAATCAACCATTCCCAATTGTTATAATGTCCAGAAACCAATAAAACTGATTTACTTTTCTGATATAAATCCTCTATTATTTCCCTGTTTATAACAGTAATCCTTTTTCTTAATTGTTTTTCAGAAATACTTAAATTTTTAATTCCTTCTGCTAAAATATCCGTAAAATGTTTGTAAAATTTTCGTTTAAGCCTCTGAATCTCTTGTTCCGTTTTTTCAGGAAAAGAATTTCGTAAATTTTGTAAAATTACTTTTTTTCGGTAAGGAAAAAGTGTTATAAATATCAAAAATAAAAAATCTGTAAAAAGGTAAATTATGGCTAATGGTAATAAAGAAATGGGGAAAACAAAAACATAATAAAAAAATGCTGCCATAAATATTTAATTGATTTTCAAAAGTAGTTAAAATATACTTTAAGAACATTTTTATTGATTCAATCTTAAAAATAAATTTCTTTTTTAAATTTTTGATTAATTTTATCTAACTGATTTACATTTATTTATGTTTATTTTTTGTATCTTTGAATTAATACATTAATTTGAGTCTAGATTTTATATACCACGGTAAGTATAATTTTGTATCTTTGTAAAAAATATATTATGAATAATCTAATTATTATCAGTTTTTTAGTCCTTGGAATTAGTGCTTTTTTAATAAATCTTAAAGCGAAAGAAAAGTATTATACACTTTTAAACTATTTATTTTTTGTTTTAATTTCGGTTTTCTCTCTTCAAGGATTTGAAAATCAGTCGGAAGGTGTTTCAATTGTTAGTTTTTTAATTATGTTTGTATCTTTTCATGTGATTTTGAACATGATTTTTAAGAGAAAAAGAATTGAAATTTTTAGTGTTTTATCGCTCGCCATTTTTTGGATTTATTACAATTCACGGATTGAATTTCAATCATATCCTTTGTTTTTTGATTTTAAAAATGTTTTAATTTTGCCAATTTTAGGTGCAATTTTTCCATTTTTAGTTCATTATAAAGCTAAATTTTTAGAAAAAATATTAAAAATTGAAAAACTTTCCGTTTCTCTGCATTCAATGAGTATTGGTTTTTTGATTTTTATAGGATTATTTTTTGGAAATAATTTTGGTGTTTTCTTGTGTGCTATCAGTTATTTTGTTTCTGAGCTACATTTTAACAAATTCAAAGAAAGTAAAACATATTATTCGTTTTATCTTTTTGCCTTGAGTTTATTGTTGATTTTTGTCCATGAAAGTAAAATCGAGATAGCTTCGTTTTTACATGGAAGCACTTTTTTAGGATTATTTGTAGGAATAGGAATTTCACTATGGATTAATGCTTTAAAATCCAGTAAAGAAATTTCAATATGGAAAAAATTAATTCATTTTTTAGTGCCATTGTTTTTGATTTCCGTTATCATATTTTTTGAATTATTTAAAGAACATGTTGGAGGCATTAGTGCTTTTGCAGGGATTATTATCGGTCTTATTTTGAAAGACAGACAACAACAAAAAACAAATTTGTTGGGCTTAATTTCTATTTCTTTTGGAATAGTTTTCATAGCACTTCCTTTTTTACAGCCGAAGATAATAAATATTAAAAAAAATGATAAAATTGCATTATTGACAAATAATTCTGATAAAAATGTTGAAGAGAAATCTGTCTTTGATTTGACAGGAAAAAAACTGAATGAAATTGTCAATTCATGGAATATTAATTCAGAAAACTCGAAAATTGAATTTGAACTTGGACCTAAAGACACGAGAACCAAAGGGATTTTTAAAATAATCAACGGTGCATTTAAAATCAATAATGAAGTTGAAAAGTCAAATCTAAATGTTTCAATTCCGATGAAAGGCTTTTCTACCTTTAATACTTTTCGTGATGATGGACTAAAAGGATCTGATTATTTTGATGAAATAAATTTTCCAAACTTAATTTTTACCAGCAAATTAATTAAAGAGAAAAACGATGCTTATTCAATAAACGGAAATTTTGAAATGAAAGGTATTAAGCAAGAACTTGATCTAGATTTAAAATTAATTGATTTTGGAAAAGATAAAAAAGGAGAATTTGCATTACTTGTTGGGAAAGCTAATCTAGATCGATCTAAATTTGGTATGAAATCAGATCCAAAAATCGGTGATTTAGTTGACTTCACATTTGAAATTGAACTCAGAAAATAAGACCTGATTTAAACTAAACTGATATAAATAAAATGGTATTTTACGGATTGATTTTTAGGTGAATCGGAATCATGTCACATCGAAAAAATGCTAATTTCTATCGTTTAATAAATCAACAAAATATTATTTCTAAAACTATTGTTTGCTAACTATTTTAATTCGATATTTGTTTTCAAATTTAATCGAATATGAAAAGCACAAAAATCTTTCTAAGCTTGTTACTTATTGTTTCAAGTATCTTGTTTTTTCAATCTTGTGGTTCAAAGCAAGATGTAATTATTGTTGATCCTGCTTTTCGTGAATATGTTTCGGCATATACTTCTGGAATGATTAGTCGTGAAGCTCCAATTCGAATCGAATTGACAAAAAGCGTTTACGAAAAAATTCAAACTGCAATGAATGAAAATTCCGAAGAAGGCGAGGAAGGAAGTTCAATTCCTGATTCTACAATCTTGGAAGATATTTTTTCGATTGAACCTGCTGTTAGTGGGAAACCAGTTTGGATCAATGAGCGTGTGATTGAATTTCGCCCAGATGAAATGTTACCATCGGGACAAATTTATACGGTTTCGTTTGAATTGGATAAAGTTGCAGAAGTTAAGAAAAGTGAACACGAAACTTTCCGTTTTCAATTTGGAACCTATGAGCAAAATTTGTTTTTTACACAAGGAAATTTACAGATGTACAACGATTACGAAATCGATTGGTACTATTACGAAGGAAGGGTTTCAACTTCTGACGTTGAAGACACAGTAAAATTAAAACAAACTTTAACAGCACGGATGGATGGTAAAAGCCTGCCAATCAGATTAGAACAAGATTATTATAATAAAAATGAATACCGCTTTTTTATTGATAGTATCAGAAGAAAAAGCAACGAAGGTGTTTTAGAGATTGAATGGGATGGTAAAAGTATACGCTCAAATTCTCACGGTCAAGAATTAGTTCAAATTCCAGCTTTTGGAGATTTTTCAATTAATGAAGCGCGAGTTGTGGATCGCGATGATCAAAAAGTTGAATTAACATTTACTGAACCTTTACTTTATGGTCAAAATCTGAATGGAATCATTACAATTCAAGACATTGATAATTTATCTTTCAAAATAGAAAACAATAAAGTAACCGTCTTTTTACCAAATCGATACCTCGGAGAAAAGCGAATTAGCGTTTCAACTGGAATTAAAAATGTGAAAGGATACCACATGAATAATCCTTACGATACTGATTTAACTTTTGAAGAGGCCAAACCACTCGTTAAAATCAAAGGAAATGGTAGTGTTTTGCCTAATTCGCAAGGATTAATTTTCCCTTTTGAAGCTATTAGTTTGAAAAAAGTAGATGTTAGAATTATCAAAATTTATGAAAACAACATCCATAATTATTTGCAGGTAAATGATTTGAATGGCGATGATGGATTGACACGTTTTGGAAAAATTGTAAAAGAAAAAACTATTTCATTGGATTATGACGGCAAAGATTTGAAAAAATGGAATAGTCATGTAATCGATCTTAAGGATTTAATCAAAGCAGAATTAGGAGCAATTTATCGTGTCAGCATTCGATTTAAAAAAGAATATGCAACCTGTAATTGCGAATCAGAAAATGAAAATGACCAAGCATCAATCGATAATCAAGCAAGTTATGGTTCTGTAGAAAGTGAAGACGAAGGATGGACAGAAAAATTCTGGCACGGATATAATTTTGATGAATACAACACATGGGATTATTACGAAGAAGAATATAGTGCCTGTAATGATGATTATTATTACGGAAAAGCAGTAAGTAGAAACATTTTAGCTTCTGATTTAGGTTTGATTTATAAAATGGAGGAAAATAAACTTTCTCACGCTTTTGTAAATGACATGTTGACAACGAAACCTATCGCAAATGTGGATGTTGAATATTTTGATTTCACTAAACAATCAATTGCTTCTGGTAGAACGGATGAAAATGGTATGTTGGATATAAAATTGAAAGAAAAACCATTTTTGATGGTTGCAAAATATGGAAAACAACGTGGATATTTAAAATTGAGCGATGGCTACTCCAATTCACTCAGTAAATTTGATGTAAAGGGAGAATTAGTTCAAAAAGGTGTAAAAGGATTTATTTACGGAGAAAGAGGAGTTTGGCGACCAGGAGATTCACTTTATTTGAATTTTATTTTGGAAAATAAAGATAAACTCTTACCAGAAAATCATCCTATTTTATTTGAATTATTAGATCCAAATGGTCAAGTTTTATATAAAACGACAAAAACAAAACACCTAAATGGAACTTTCGATTTTTATTGTAAAACGAGCGAAGATGCTCCAACAGGAAATTATACGGCTCACGTAAAAGTTGGAAATAAATCATTTACAAAGAATCTGAAAATTGAGACGGTAAAGCCAAATAGATTAAAAATAGAGTTGGATATTGATGAAAATTCAATGCTTGATTCGATTACAACTTTGTCTTCAAAATGGTTGCATGGAGCATTGGCTAAAAATTTAAAAGCAAGTGTAAATGTAAAGGTTTCTCAGGGAACAACTAAGTTTGATAAATTTAAAAATTATGCCTTCGATTCTCCGATTCGACAATATGTTTCGGAAGAAGAAAATGTTTTTAACGGATCTTTGAACGATAAAGGAGAAGCAAAAATCAAAACTAAATTGCAAATTGGCAAAAATGCGCCAGGAATGTTGAGAGCAACTTTTATCACAAAAGTTTTCGAAAAAGGAGGAGATTTTAGCATTGATAGAATGACAGTTAGGTATTCACCTTTTAGAACTTACATCGGTTTGGATGCTCCAGAATTTGCTGATAAGCAACAAGAATCCTATGAAACAGATAAAAATTATAAATTCAATGTTGTTTCAATTAATGAAAAGCAAAATTTGGTTTCAACAAAAGAATTAAATGTGAAAATTTATAAAATTTCTTGGCGTTGGTGGTATGAAAAAGACCAAGAAGATTTTGCAAATTACATTTCTCGTTCAGGAACAATTGTAGTGAAAGATACAATGATATCAACTGAAAATGGAAAAGGTTCATTCAATTTTAAAATCAACTATCCAGATTATGGACGTTATATTGTTACCGTTACAGATATTAATGGAAAACATCAAACTGGGAAAATTATTTCTGTTGATTGGCCAGCTTGGAATCGCGCAAACCGAGGAAACAACGAAAATGCGAATATGTTGCAATTTTCTTGTGACAAAGAAAAATACCAAACGGGTGAACAAATTAAGTTGTCATTTCCTTCGCCTTCAAATGGTAGAGCTTTGGTGAGTATTGAAAATCGTTCAAAAGTATTGAAGAAATTTTGGATTGAAACCAAGCAAGGCGAAACAACCTATTCATTTGAAGCTACGAAAGAAATGGCTCCAAATGCTTATATTCACGTAACTTTATTGCAAGCTCACATTGGTACAAAAAATGATTTACCAATTAGAATGTATGGAATTTTGCCACTCTTAGTTGACAATCCAAATACACATTTATATCCTGAAATCAATACGGCTGAGGTTTTTAAACCAGAAACTAAAGCAAGTATCAAGGTAAGTGAAAAAAATGGCAAACGAATGACCTATACTTTGGCGATTGTGGACGATGGATTGTTGGATTTGACACGTTTTCAAACTCCGGCTCCTTGGGATGTATTTTATGCTAAAGAAGCATTAGGAGTGAAAACTTGGGACATGTACGACGATGTAATTGGTGCTTATGCAGGTAAATTAAATAAATTACTGAGTATCGGTGGAGATGGTGAAGTGACTCCAGGAAAAGGTGCAAAAGCAAATAGATTTAAACCAATGGTTCGACACATTGGACCATTTGTGTTGGAAGCAGGACAAACAAAAACGCATCAAATTGACATTCCAAATTATGTTGGTTCAGTGAGAATTATGGTTGTTGCACAAGATGAGGGAGCTTACGGAAATGTTGAAAAAACAGTTAATGTGAAAAAAGCATTGATGATTTTACCAAGTTTACCAAGAGTTTTAGGTCCTTCAGAAGAAATTTCATTGCCAGTTAATGTTTTTGCAATGGAGAAACAAGTCAAAGATGTGAAAATTTCTATTGAAGTGAACGGATTGTTGACGAATATTGGAAATAAAACAGAGAATTTATCTTTCTCAGAAATTGGTGATGATATTGTTAATTTCAAATTGAAAGTCGCTGATAGAGTCGGAATTGCGAAAATAAAAATTATTGCAACATCAGGAAATGAAACTGCAATTGATGAAATAGAAGTTGATGTGCGGCCTTCAAATCCTGTAGTCTATGATGTTGAAAATAAATCGGTTGATGCAGGCAAAGAATTTTCTTCTGATTTAACATTCACTGGATTAATGGGGACAAATCGCTCAACAATTGAAGTTTCTTCAATTCCATCTTTAGGCTTAGAAAAACGCTTGAATTATCTGATTGAATATCCGCATGGATGTATTGAGCAAACAACTTCTGCTGCTTTTCCGCAATTATTTGTTTCTAATTTGATGCAAGTTTCTGAAAAAGAACAAACTACGATTTCGAAAAACATCAAATCAGCAATAAGAAGAATTCAACTTTTTCAAACGTCAAATGGTGGGTTTTCATATTGGCCAGGTGAAAATGGAGAAAGTGATTGGGGAACAAATTACGCAGGTCATTTTTTATTAGAATCTGAAAAACAAGGATATTCTGTTCCTACTAGTTTGAAAGAAAGATGGGTGAAATATCAGCAAAAACAAGCGAAAAATTGGACAAGTGCAAGTAATTTTTACACACATTCTCATGCGAAAGAAAGTCATTAATTGGTTCAGGCTTACAGACTTTATACTTTAGCATTGAGTAACAATCCAGAATTGGGTGCGATGAATAGATTGCGTGAAGAAAGTGATTTGTCGCAAATTGCAAAATGGCGTTTAGCTGGAGCATATATTTTAGCGATGCTAACAAATAATCTACCATTTATTGAAATACCTTTATCGTTAAGAT